>JANLYU010000198.1:0-33587 GCA_031365785.1 Flavisolibacter sp.
GGAAGAACCTTTGCCTGGGCTTTTGCTCCATTCCGGATTAACTTTTGACAAATAGGTGGTGAATATATTAGTAGTGCCACTTCCATCAGAACGGTGAGCAATGATAACCGGAACATCGGGGAGTTGGATGCCGGTATTCACGCTGGCGATTTGCGGGTCATTCCATTTTTTTACCTTCCCCAAAAATAAATTAGCTAATAAACCCGGAGTCAGTTTCAGTGTATCCTTTATGCCGGGCAAATTATAACTCAGTACCACGGCCCCTGAACACATAGGAATGTGCAAAACATCAGTTCCGATTTTTTGAGTTTGTTCTTCATTTAATGGTGCATCAGAATCTCCAAAGTCCACAGTTTTATTGGTCAGTTGAAGAATACCTCCACCAGATCCGATAGACTGGTAATTGACCCGCAATCCATTGGTTTTGTTGTATTCAGAAAATAATTTAGAAAATAGCGGATAAACAAAAGTACTTCCCGCACCTAGCAAAGTATTGGCATCTCCTGAAGAACTGCCAGCAGTGGCTCCTGGTGCAGTATTGTCGCCCCCATTGCAGGATGAAAGAGAAATGGCAGCCAGCGTTATACAGGCAAGAAAAGTGTTGTGGAAAGCTGATTTTTTAAATATCATATTGTTTGTTTTAGAGACCAATAAAACTACCGACCATATATATAGTGAAACGTAATTCTGTATACAAGGTCATAATCATGCGTTGCAGGAAATACCGAGGTTTTGCGATTACTTCTATACTGGTTATACCAGATGTTGGGCATGATATGGACATTCTTAATTGGCGTGAAATCCAATCCAGCGGTGAAAAACCTTTCTTTATTATTTGGTTCAAAATTAGAGGAAAGGCCTTTATAGCTTTGAAAAGCATCACTATTATAATTTACATCCGGGTTGTAAAAATCAACCCTGGCAAAGTAGCCAAGTTTTTCTTTTACCAGGGCGCCCCTGATAAAGGTGGAAATACCTGTGGCATTAGCGTTCAATGTATCATTTACGGTTCCATTCATGCCTACAACATCATTTTTACTGCGAAGCATAAATGCCTCTCCTCCAATTGTAAATACAGGCGTAGTGTAAGCAGCAAAAGCTTTGATCATATTTCTTGCACGGTGAAAAGATGATGTCCAGTTCAACCGCTGATAATCTGTATATACGTCCAGGATCAATTTTTTATCAAATAACTTGGCATATACATCTCCCTGGAACCATTTGAAACGGTCATTTTCAGGTCTTGCACCAGTACCATTACTAACCATTACATTGTATCCATAATTAGCAGTGGCTGGATCAAATTTTCCCTGCAATGCTACTCCAAGATCAAAAGAAGAAACGCGGCGTATATCGGTAATTGGTCTTTCTATTGAACGATAACCCCAAATGCCTTCTGATAACAATGCAAAAGCAGGTGTGGGTGACTGGCCGATAACAAGGTCTGTTCCTTTCCAAATGTTTTTCCAGCGCACGTTGGCCAGTTTGATATAAAAGGAGAGTTTGTTGTTGGTAGTAAGATCACCCGAAGTCTGGCCAGATTTGTTAGTAATATTATCTTCTGCAGCTAACACCATTTCGGCAGCAAACTTTGGGCTGATATCATAATTATAACCCAGGTAAATCCTTCTGAATTGAAACGCATTCCTCCCTTTTTCTATTCCGGTATACTGATTGGCGCCTCCCCGATTTAATGAATCACTGTGTGCCTTGTAGTAATAATCACCAAAAGCATAACCCCACAATTTTCCGCTGGGTTTGAAAGTGGAATCTTTGACAGTCTGGGCGATTGTGGATACGTACGCTAAAAATAAAACCGATATCAGAAGTAAAAATTTTCTAAGTGCTGTAAACATGATAAAAATTTCTTTTGCAAAATTATCAGCTCTGTATTACCAAATTGTTAAGCCAAGTTTACTATTAAGTTACCCTTTAATGGAGCTCAGCATTGTAGATTATGCGGACTCTACCTTAATTCCTGCTTTACAAATTTTACACGTGGTGGGTCAATAGGCTGCTTGTGATGAATACCATCATTTAGCAATGACAATGCCACACTATCCAATCACATTTTGGCCGGTAAAAGCCTCCCGCATTTGAAGATGTAATTGTTGTCCCTCCCGGACTATGATGTCTATAATTTCTTCGATATCTTTTTTCGATGTCCGGAAGTTTACAATACATCCTCGTAAACAATATTTACCATTCACTATGGCATTGGAAAGAAATACTTCACCTCCTCGTTGCAAGGCATTCAATAATGCCTCGTTCAACGTATTCAAATAGGTTTCATCATTGACCGTGTTGGGTAGATGTTGCTGTGGAACAAACCGTAGGGTGGTAATACTCAGGTTTTGGGTGATGGCTTCCAAATCGGGATGTTGCCGGGCTTTGTCAAACATCAACTTTGACAATTCGATATCCTCTGTGATCATTTTGATATAACCGGTTTTACCCACCTGCTGTAAGGTCAGCCATACTTTCAATGCTCTGAAACCGCGTGAATTTTGAAAACCGTATTCATAATAATTTTGCGTGTTGATTGCAGCGTTATTACTAAAATTATAATAAACAGGATGCGAACTATAGGTTTCTATCAGGTGATTGGGGTCTTTTACAAGAGTACAACCCGCTTCCAGTGGACTATACAACCATTTATGCGGATCAAGGGCAATGGAATCTGCTTCATCAATACCTTGAAATAACATTTTTTGTTCAGGTACAACTGCTGCCGGTATTCCGTAGGCACCATCCACATGAAACCATAAATTATATTGCTTACAAATGGAAGCAATTTCACGAAGGTTGTCTACTGCACCTGTACTGACATCACCTGCTGTCCCTATCACCATCATGGGCTGATCACCTTCCGCTATGTCATTTTGTATAGTCTGCTTCAATATTTCAAGATCCATTTTATTGGCAGCATCTGCTGGGATCCAACGGATAGACCTGGTGCCAAATCCAAATAAGTTAACCGCCTTTTCTATCCAGGTATGTGTAGTTTTTGAACAATAGATCAATAATCTTGCACCTGCATGAAAAAGACCATCTACTTTAATATTTTTAGGAGCCTTAGCTGTCCTTCCTGCTAGGAAACCTGTAAAATTTGCCATGTTCCCCCCACTCACCAATAATCCTCCATAACCAGGACCCACACCTATAAATTCCGCCAGCCATTTTACTGTTTGTGTTTCAATTTCAGTAGCTATTGGACTCAATATTTGAGCGCCAACATTAGGGTTTATTGTGGCAGCCAGCATATCTGCAAGAACACCCATTGGTGCAGGCGAGGAAGTAATATAGCCCATGAATTTTGGATGTCCGTTAAAGAGAGAATGATTGAACAATAGTGCTGAAGCTTTCGACATTAATTCTTCTGGAGGCGTACCCATTTCAGGTAGAGAGGAGGTTCCAATAAGCTTTTGCAATTCCACTGCAGTTGCTGAAGTGGTCACCGGATATTGATCAATGGAATCCATAAAATCCGCAATCTGGTCAATAAGGCGATGTCCAATATTTTTAAAATTTTCCTTATCTATTTCAATAGGAGTCTTCCTGTTCTTCATAAAAAAAATTGAATATTATTAAGGGCATCAACCTTTCGTTAACCGGTTCCTGGTTCACTATCGTGAAATAGTGTATTATTGAAAGTTAGGATAACAGTTGAACTGGGTGGGTGTAACATCCCGATGTCTCCCTGTTCCCTCAGTATCAAAAATTGTATCCAAAATTAATTTAATCGGTTTCATGTAAGTCATCTTTTTTGAAGTATAAGCGACATAGTATATTTACGCAAACCTTGCAGGTTACAGATTAACTTTAAATATCCTTTACGCTTGACAGTAAAATTGATAATATGAAATCAAGGAACACCCACTCCATTATTTTTTTATTTTTATTCTTCTTATTATGTGTAAATGCTTTTGCCCAACCAAAAGAGAAAGGTGACCGCCGTAAATTGAAAATGAAAAATGAGGAAAGTTTTAAATTAATGGCTTCATTTCCATTGGATACACTGGCCATTGAAAGGATCATGAATAGGAGCGGGAAGTCTAGCAAAGGTGAGTTCAAGATTACGATTCCTCAAAACGACCTCAGTGTAGAAGTAGACGGATTTAAAATTATTCCAGCAATGGGATTAAGCACGTGGGTGGCATTTACTCCCTCTCCGGATGGAGCCGTGATCATGGGCGATATTGTTCTAACAGAGTCAGATCTCCAACCGGTGCAACGGGAGATTATCCGACAGGGTTTGTCTATCAGTGCGATCCACAATCATTTTATAAGAAACCATCCCAACATCATGTTTATGCATCTCAGTGGATCAGGACCTACAGAACAAATGGCGCAAAAAGCCAGTGCTATACTGGAAAAAATAAAGGAAGTAAGAGGTGCGGATCCTGTAAAGGGAACTGCGTCGAGTGAATCTTTGAACAGTACCCTCGATGTACCATTGTTAGATGGCATTATTGGTTATCATGGCGACATGAATAAAGGTGTGTATAAATATACCATTGGCCGTCCGGACATTGTGCTCAAAGAGCATGGGGTTCCTGTCTCCACATTTTTGGGGTTCAATACCTGGGCAGCTTTCCAGGGCCAGATGGATAAAGCCGCTGTAGCTGGAGACTTTACCATGCTGGAAGGAGAAGTCGGCCCTGTAATAAAGGCTTTGGTGGAAAATGGAATAGAGGTAGTAGCGGTGCATAATCATATGGTGCATGAGCAGCCACGCATTTTTTTTCTGCATTATTGGGGAACAGGTCATGCAGAAACACTTGCTCGGGGCCTAAGAGCAGCACTTGACCAGACAAATCGAAAAATTAACAACCAGGAAATGAAAGCGGGGGGTCATTGAACCCTATCATCTTTCACCTTCACCTCTTTTGATTGTAAAACGTACGTTGGTTTTAGGCTGATCAAATAACCTTTAGGGTTTGATCTTAAGATACTACCCGACAGGAGGTGAGAAATTTTTTTACGTGGAACTATCGTTGCAAACAATACCTGAAAATTCATGCAAAAATTAAGCGGGCACTCTGAAAGGGGATGGAATAAAATACCCGAGCTAACCATATTATTCTGGCTGACCAAGATTACTGCTACCACATTGGGAGAAACTGGGGGTGACCTGCTGGCTCAAACCATGAAGGTGGGATACCTTACCAGTACACTCATATTTTTTTCTTTCTTTTTGGTGATGGTGACCTGCCAGATGATGGCAAAAAAATACATCCCTCCTGTCTATTGGGCGGTTATCGTGGCTACCAGTACTGCAGGGACTACCATGTCGGATTACATGGACCGAACATTGGGGTTGGGATACGCTACAGGTACACTGATTCTGGTTTCCATATTGATTGTCATTCTGGTGGTGTGGCAGCTAACGGAAAAATCCCTGTCGGTAACCAATATCAGTTCGTTCCGTGGTGAACTATTTTACTGGACAGCCATTTTATTTTCCAATACGCTTGGTACTGCGCTAGGTGATTTCCTCGCTGATGATTCCGGTTTAGGATTTGGAGGAAGTGCTTTGTTGATTACTATTGTTTTGATAGCCGTTGTTCTTGCTTATTATTTTACATCCATATCGCGTATAATTTTATTTTGGATAGCGTTTGTGCTGACAAGGCCGTTCGGAGCTACGTTTGGAGATTTATTGACCAAACCTAAAAGCAAAGGAGGATTAGAGTATGGAACGTGGGTGGCATCGCTGATCCTTTTTGCACTTCTCGTGATACTGGTCATTTACGAGACTGTAAAGCTTAGGCGGGTTCAACAGATCACCACACCTGGCTGATCAAAATCTTATTTGTGTGGTGGTATTATTTTAAGTGTAGCAAAATAACCATTGCAAAATTACGATTGGCCGTAGCAAGAATTGTTGAATACGGCTTCTGGGCATCATTAAATGTATTATTTTGCCTGGCTTATTTTAAATATATGCAGAAAATCACGCCCTTTCTCTGGTTCAATAACAATGGTGAAGAAGCCATTGAATATTATACCTCAATTTTTAAAAATTCACGTATTGGAAATATATCACGTTATGGTGAAAAAGGACCTTTGCCGAAGGGAACTATGATGTCGGCAAATTTTCAACTTGATGGGCAGGAATTTATGGCATTGAATGGTGGTCCTCATTTTCAATTTTCACCGGCCATTTCTTTTTTTGTGAATTGTCAAAGCCAGGAAGAAGTCGATGAGTTATGGGAGCAGCTCTCTGCGGGTGGTGAGAAATCAAGATGCGGATGGCTGAAAGATAAATATGGTATATCGTGGCAGGTAATACCTAAGGATTTAGGCGTTTTGCTGGGGGATAAGGATCCGATTAAATCAAAAAGAGTGATGGAAGCGATGCTTAAAATGGATAAAATTGATATTGCGCTGTTGAAAAATGCCTATCATCAGGAATGACCCTATACTCACTATATCTTATCGTTAGAGGGTCTCTGCCGGATGTTTTGCTGGTATTAATAATAAAGAATCATAGATAATAAAGAGCAGAATCATTTATCACCAACTCATCCAAACGTTGATCTAGAGACCTCCTAAAGAATAAAAATTTTACTTATCTACCATGAATACCCAGGCTTGTTTATATCCGACCTGTTAAGTCTTAAAACCGCCTGGTTTCAATTAAACAAAATTCCAATTAGCACAGGATACCTGTTAGGGAGGCAATGGGCTATAGACCATGGTCCATAGACCATAGTCCATGGGCCATAATCCATGGTCAGTATTTTAATGGAGACCTGTTGATGCGCTATCCATCCAAATGATGTATGCGGTTTTATATGGAAGATGTTGTTCATGGAGTCTTGTGATGTCTTGTTTTTTTGTTCCTACTTTTAACCATCATAAAAAAAGGCATATGAACAGAAAAGAATTTGTTACCCGTACTGCCATGGCGGCCGCCTCTTTGGCTTTACCTAAGACAGGTTTAATGGCAAGTAAAATAGATTCCAAGGTAAGGATGGCCATTATCGGTACGGGGTTGCGAGGGCAGGACCACCTGGATCTTTTATTAAAAAGAGACGATGTGGATGTAATAGCTATTTGCGATATCAGTGACTTGATGCTTTCTTCTGCTAAAGAAATGATTGTGAAAAGCGGAAAAAAAATGCCTCAGGTATATACCGGGGATGTGGAAGCATGGAAAAAAATGATGGAGCAAGAAAAACCAGATGGGGTGATCATTGCCACACCATGGGAGTGGCACAAACCTATGGTCATAGGTTGCCTGGAAAGAGGCATCAAATATGTTGGAACAGAAGTGATTTTGGGAATCACCTTGCAGGATCATTGGGATGTAGTTCAGGCGGCAGAAAAATATCATGGCCATGTAATGATGTTGGAAAATGTTTGCTACCGCAGAGATGTAATGGCCATATTGAACATGGTGCGCCAGGGTATTTTTGGAGAATTGATTCACCTGCAGGGCGGTTATCAGCACGACCTCAGGGAAGTAAAATTCAATGATGGTATTCATCCTTATGGCCATGGTGTTGAATTCGGTGAGAAAGGATTTTCAGAAGCAAAATGGAGAACCCATCATTCTGTTTACAGGAATGGAGACCTGTATCCAACTCATGGAGTAGGACCAATTGCTCAATACGTCAATATCAACAGGGGCAACAGGTTTCTTTCACTTTGTTCATTTTCCTCCAAGACGAGGGGTTTGCACAATCACATAGTGAAACAAGGTGGCGCATCCCATCCAAATGCACAAGTCCAATTTAAATTGGGTGATGTCGTCACTACATCTATCAATTGCGCCAATGGAGAAACCATATTATTACAACATGATACCAGCCTTCCGAGGCCTTATTCTTTGGGCTTCCGTGTTCAGGGTACGGAAGGTATTTGGATGGATGTCAACAGTAGCATTTATATCCAAAATAAATCACCAAAACCTCATCAATGGGAAGCTGCTTCCACCTGGCTCGATCAGTATGATCATCCTTTGTGGGCACGGTGGAGTAAGGCTACTGCAGGAGCAGGTCATGGAGGAATGGATTTTTTTGTCATTCATGCTTTCATTGAATCTATTAAGCATCAAACCGCAACACCGCTTGATGTGTATGATGCGGCCACGTGGAGTGCCATTACGCCGCTCAGTGAAAAGTCTATTGAATTAGGAAATGAAACTGTAGAATTTCCTGATTTTACAGGTGGTCAGTGGATGTACAGGAAGCCTGTTTTTGCCTTGAATGATGTGTACTAGTTCCGAATGGAATCAATGATCCATTTTGCATAATGCTGAATATTTATTGGTGGCCAGTTGAAGTTGTTCGTCAGAAAAAGTGCCAACAAGTGTCAATTGATCCCGGTCAATATAAAAATCACTGCATTCACATTCATGCTTGAATTTGGAGATATCTGTAATCGATTTAAATACAAGGACGATCTTTTTTGCAGAAATATTTTCAGAAGACATACCTAAAATGTCACAATAATTGGGCCGTTGAATAAGTATATTGGATCCCATGATCATGGCAGTCCTAAATCAGACAGGAAAATAAGCCTCACCAGTGAGTGAGGCTATGGTGCAATAACATTTAGTTTTTTATCAGCTGAATACTTTTCCTTTCATTTTCCCACTGAGCATTTAGGGTATAAGATCCCTTTGGAAGACTTTTCATTTCTAAGGCCACCTGGTTGGTTCCTCTCGGTAAGGACACCACCTGTTGTTTCACCACCGCACCACGGGTATCCGTTAGCGTAAGGTTCAATTTAATGGTTTGGTCGGCACTTATATTCACAATAGCTTTATCGATAACCGGATTGGGATAAACACTGAAGACCTGGTTGGTGGAACAATTACTTCTGATCACGGAACTATATGTTTTTCTTCCGTTGAGTGCAGTTTCAGCGATCCTGTAAAAACCAGCCGGATTTCCCGCATTATCAGTAAAAGAATAACTTCTTTCCAAAGTGCTTTGGCCAGAGGATGCAACAATTCCAATGGATTGCCAGCTTCTGCCGTCAGGGCTTCTTTCAACAGAAAAATTCCTGGAGTCTGTTTCACCTGACGTTTTCCATAACAGGTTGACAGCCCCATTTACACAATTGGCATTGAACAGGGAAAAGTTCACTGGTAAGGGAGTCTGTGTAGTAGATTCCATGATCTGGAACCAATTGAATCCAAAACCGTTGTTCGCAGTAGATTGAATACGAATGGTTTGGTCACCAGCAATAAGAGCTACGTTCCTGGTATTGGTGGCAAAAGTATCCCAGCTTTCCGTGTAGATCACATCCACGGTGGTTAATACGGTTCCAGAAGAATTTTTCACCTGGAACTGGGCAGGATAGATAAAAGATGACAATCTGAACCTGACCGGATAAGTCCCTGCAGTCGGAACATTAATGTTATAATCTACCCAATCACCTAAATCAAAATAACCCAGGGCAGTGCCATCCTCTGATGCTACTGTAGCTACTGTTAGTACGCCTCCATTGGATGCATTAAAAGTTTCTGCCTGCCTCCTTGCCGGATACACCCTGATAGTTACATCATCAGTTGCGGTCTGGGTATTATTATCAGTGAGCCCTAAACGGAATATGTAGGTACCTACAGTCAAACCTGTAACAGTGGTATTTAGTGAAGAAGGATTGGTAATGGTTGCTGCAGGTCCCGATACCTTAACCCAGTTCCTGCTATTGGTATTACCATTAGGTCCTGATCCACTGCCATCCAGCTGAACAGACGTCACCGGAAGTGTAATATCTTGGTCCGATCCCGCATTCGCTTTGGTAATGGTACGGCTATACTGGAGCATCCACTGATAAATATTTAAATTATTTTCAGTATAGGCGCCCGTATAGGGACCATAACTCAAATCATGGGCCGGCGGGCTGGGCGTTAAATAAGTGCTTCTTACTCGGTCGGCGGGAGATGGTGCCGGTGGAGTACGTAACAGGTCTATAAAATCTCTGGTAAAAGCAAATGGAACATTGGGGTCATTTGTATTGTGGAATGCCCAGACCGCTGTATTGGCGTATTTGATCTTATTGGCTTTTTCTTCGCTTGGAAACTGGGTACCTGAAAGTGGTACCATGGCAGCGATTCGATTGGCATAATAGGAACTGAATCCGGTATAATTCCATGGAATTTCGGCGCCAGAACTATTACCTAAAAGATAAATCCTCGATGTGTCAACATTGTAATGACTGATACTGTAATTAATCAGGTCATTGATTTCAACAGGCCTCGGTCTCCTTGTATTGAAATTGATCACGAACTGGGGTGTGATTATTATAAACTTGAAAGTTTGACCATTTACCGTAAATGAAGTTGGAAACTGGTTGTCTCTTACCAGCCTTGGAATAAAACCAAATTGGTATAAAAGTTCCAATGATGTGGCATCATTACCAGGACCCTGGGCATTCAATCCCATGAAAGAAATCAACAATGGATATTTTTCACTTCCAGCAGGATTATAACCTTGAGGAAGGTATTCTACCAAACCGTTAATATTAGAATTGATGTTTACATTATACCTGTTCGTTTGCACCTGTGAGTGAGCAAGCAGGAAAGTGAATAGAAAAGAGAAAATAATGGAAATGCGTTTCATAACGCCCTGTTGTGCAATCTTCATAAAAAAAATTTGGTGTCTATAGTAGGGATTACATAGGAGACAAGGGTAGGTTTCAAATGTATACAATTATATAATAAGAAATTGTACTATACAGATGACGCTCTTACCTGCCAAATAGTGGGCCGGATATGAATTTTTTATAAAATTAATGGTTACGCCTGAGTCCGGTATTAATATTTGCGAAGAGATTTGGCATTAAAAGCCCCGTAAACATCTTACGGGGCTTGGAAGGTTAGTATTAATTTTTTAAAATCTTGAACTCCACCCTGCGGTTCAACTGCCTGTTCTCATCAGTATCATTTTCCGCAACGGGCTTGGTTTCCCCATAACCCTGTGAAGTGATCCGGTTGGTGGCTATACCCTTAGACAATATATATTCCATGACCGACCTCGCCCTGTTATCGCTGAGCTTGAAATTATAATCATCCGCACCCCGGTTATCGGTATGGGCACTCATTTCTATTTCTATTGCAGGGTTGTCTGTCAGCAATTTCACTACCCTGTCCAGTTCCAGATAGGATTCAGGCCTGAGGTCCCATTTATCAAAATCGAAAAATACATTGTTCAGGCGCACTACCTGTCCAACTTCAATGGGCACGAGATACAAGTCTTTATGAATCTCCTTATACCCTGCCTTGATCAATGAATCAAGATTCAGGTTTTCAGAAACGGCAAAAAATTTATCTGCGGTGGCCCTGATACTGTAATTCTTATCGTAAGGCAACACCATTTTAAAAGAACCATCCTGAGGGCTTGAAATTCCATTTCCAGCTGATAAGCCATCCGGAAGGGTCTCATAAATCAAAGATGCACTAAGTGGCTGGTTCGTTTTTTTGTTATATACATTTCCGCTGACCAACACCACCGGATTGGGTTTTTCTCTTTCGAGCAGCTTTACTCTTACAATATCACTTTGTCCATAGCCATTCAGGCCAGACGACATATATGCATATTCTCCTCCAGCATCCATAGTAAAAAATGCATCCCAGTCTTCTGTATTGATGGGACTCCCCAGGTTCACCGGATCGCTCCATTTTGTCCAGGTCTTATCCAGCCTTTTGGTCATCCAGATATCATTTTCACCGAGTCCACCAGGTCGGTTGCTACTGAAATACAGGGTTACCCCATCAGAAGCCAGGTAAGGCGTCATTTCATTGTATTTGGCTAGATTTATTTTTTTACCTACGCTTTTGGGTTCGGTCCAGGTGCCATCAGATTCCTGGAAACACACATATATGTCATTGTCATAACTGCCCTTATCCTCAGTCATGTAAAGTAAAAGGGTTTGTCCGTCCTGCGCCATGGAAGCACCGTATTGATTGCCCCTGTCGTACTTCTGAAAATTTTTAATCAGCAGCGCATTAGGCATGCTCCAGGAACCATTCTTTTTTTTGTAACTCATGCTCACCCCATTGCCTGCATAGTCTCCGTCAATAAAAGCATTTCGGATAAGTATCCTGTTGTTATCCGGAGAAATCCAGAATACAGCATTGTAATGATAGGTGTTCAGGGGATAGTCCATGTGCATGGCTTCACCCCATTTTCCAAAACTGTCTCTTTCTGAATACCATATATCCTGGGAGTTACGAACTGAATTGTATTTGGTATTATAAGGATGATTTTCACAGATAAAAAACAACAGGTTGCCGTCTGCAGAAATTGTTGGTCTCAATTCCGCAAGGGCTGAGTTGATGTTGGTTCCCAGATTTTCAATTTTAATGATCGTGCCCGCCGTAATGATGAGATCCTTTTGTGGTTTCAATACTCCTGTATCAGAAGAGGGCTGTGCGGTGGCAAGCAGCCTGGCTAAAGTTAGCAACAGGAAAAACAAGGGTTTTTTCATCAGTCAGGATTTGGTACCTAATAGTAACAAATAATGACTAAGATTCATAATTTTCATAGGGATTTATCTGATGTTTCTTATAAAAACCCTGCGTCAGGGAAGCCCACTTTGGTTCTAGTTTAAAATATGAATTTCATGAGTATACTGTTTCCAAAGGATTTTTAAGCGCCGCTTTTTGATGGGGCCAACAGGTGGAGTAAGGAAATACAATAAGGTGCTTCGCTAGGCGATGGAGAGTTGGTCATAGGGGGCGGTGGACAAGCAACGATAGTGACTGCAAATATTTGCTGCGTTTTCATGATTCAATAAGAGCTGGTTACAAATTTTAATCAATTGGAGTAAATGTCGTGGTGAACCAGCCTCATTGATTTCCTGCGATTGAGCAAATTTGATGAAACTTTCCTGGAGCAAACTTTCAGCAAGAGCCGCATTGCTTATAATCTTTGAGATATGACCAAATAGCATGGGGGCATAGAGATCATACATTTCATTAAAAGGAAGTTCTTTTATTTTCGCGCGCACGATTTGATAAGACATGTATGAAATCACGGCTAAAACAATGCCTTATTTTTGTGGAGGGGTAATGATGAATTACTGTAATAAAATTCATCAGTTTTCTTTTGATGATTCTTCATCAAAGTGATGTTGGGTTAGGTTCTACCGTTTTTGGGGAAATTATAAGGAATCAAAGGCATTTCTACTTTACAAAACTCCAGGGTCAGTGTTTAGGATATCGAAGCCTGCCGCAACAAAAGCTGAAACAATCTATAGGATCAAGGAAATAAGAATGATGGTTTGATTTTTATATCACCTTGTTACAAAACCTCACTCAAATATTTTTTTTATGCAATTAATTCGTTCAGAAAAGCCAGCAGTATTTCAACCATTTTATTTCAGTTGTCTCCTTGCAGCCCTATTGATTCTACAGTCATGTGGTTCCAATAGCACTACCTCAACTACTTCTACTACTGATAGTAGTCAGCATACTGCCAGCATGGAGATGAAATCAGGCATACCAGATTTAAAACCTGCACAACCAAAGCCCGACTGGGCACCGGATATAAAGGATAACATGCAGGTGGTCATCGATCAATTGATCAGTTATGGTGATCCCGCATTAGAAACCCTGCCTGCACAGGAAGCCAGAAAACAACATTCTCCTACAGATGCGGTAATGGACGTCATGAAAGCAAATAATATTCAGGCGCCTCCTTCCATGGTGGATACTATGGGTAAAGACATACCTGTTACCGGAGGAATGATCCATGCACGGGTTTACACTCCCAGAAATGGATCAGGTGCACATCCGGTCATTGTTTATTATCATGGCGGTGGTTGGGTGATTGCTGACCTCAATACCTACGATGCATCAGCGAAAGGACTTGCAGAACAAACCGGAGCTGTTGTTGTTTCTATTCATTATCGCCAGGGCCCTGAAAATAAATTTCCTACTGCTCACAACGATGCATTTGCTGCCTACCAGTGGGTCATTCAAAATATGGCCTCTCTTCAGGGTGATTTGAACAGGATCGCCATTGTTGGCGAAAGTGCTGGTGGAAACCTGGCCTGTAATGTGAGCATCATGGCGAGAGACAAAGGGATCAAAGTTCCTGTATACCAGGTTTTGGTATATCCTATAGCCAGCGGCGATATGAATTCTGCTTCTTATCAGAAATATGCAAAAGCAAAACCTTTAAACAAACCTTTGATGGAATGGTTTGCCAAGAATTACCTTTCCTCAATGGAGGCAGCCAAAGACCCCCGTATCTCCCTGGTGAATGCGAATTTGAAAGGCTTGCCACCTACCACAATTATTGCTGCAGAAATTGATCCGCTTTTGAGTGAAGGAGAATTGTTATCAGACAAACTAAAACAAGCCGGCGTATCTGTCAGCTACAAATTATATAAGGGTGTTACACATGAATTTTTTGGAATGGCCACGTTAATTCCAGAAGCCAAAGAAGCACAGGCTGTGGTGGCTTCAGATCTGTCGTCTGCTTTCAAAAAATAATAGATCAGGAAAATTATTACTAGTACGTATCATTACCTCAGGCAATCAGTAAACTTACGAGGTATGATACGTACTATTTTTTTATACCAATAGGAATTTGCCGTACCAGAGAAAGCAGTTGAATAATAGTTATGATTCCTATAGAGGGAACTGTATTTTGTGACTCAATAAAGCCTTCCATGAAACAGATCCTTGCTGTGTTGTTTTTATTACTTTTTCTATCGTCCTGCTCTCGTGGGATCACAACTTTTGAAGCCGCCAATGGGAAAGCAAAATGCGGCAGGTATATTAAATAACAGATTTGCTATAGAAACAGGTTCAACTGATTAATGAAGGGCACAGATCCTGCGTAGCTTTTTTGCAATTTCAACACTGTCACTAAAAGAGGAAGGCTTTACGAGGTAATCCATTGCTCCCAGTTTATAACATTCGTCCCGTTCTTTTGAATTCACTGAAGTGGAATAGATCACTACAGGAATTTCCTTAAAGCGCTCATCATCTTTCAATTTTCTCAGGGTCTGTGTACCATTCAGGATGGGCATGTTAAGGTCTAGAACAATCAGGCATAAGGGAGCCTGATCCACAAATAACTGATCCAGGAACTGAAGTGCTTTTTCGCCATTTTCAGCAAAGTATAGTTGTTCTCCGGGGAATTGTGCGAGATATACATCCAAAAATTCTTCTCTGTCTTCTGGGTCATCATCAACCAACATAATTCCTTTCTTCATAAACGGTAAGATGGGCACCTGTTGCGGTGCAATTTTTGTCAAAAGTAATGATCTTAACTTCCATAACATCCCATCCGATTAATTTTATTGAAGAGAGGTCCACTTAAGGGGTATCCTACCGATCCTCTATCTTTGGGTATTCTTAATTTTTTGCACACCTCAAATCATATTAATAAAACGGGCATTTGGTTCATGCTGCTTGTATTTAGCATCAGCGTGACTCCAAGGGTATTTTTTCACGATCTCGCCGCACATCATAAAGATGTGTTAACCTGTAATCTTTCCCATCCTTCACCCGCTCTGCACGTTCAGGGATTCAATTGCCATTTTGATGACCTCGTAGTGGCGGTACCCTTTATTATTGTTCCTGACCAGGTCTTGAATTCCCCTGTCTCTTACAAAATTGTTTCTATTCCCATTCCCTGTACTCATGCACTTCCTTCTTTTACTTCACAAACGGATAACCGCGGTCCCCCACTGTTCCACCTATCCTGAGCATTCATTATTTCTATTACTAATCATCCCATCATGAAAAGAATTTTCTTTTTTATACTTGCTGTATGTTATTTTCTTACAGCCTTCACGCAACAAAAAACACGTTCCCAGCTTTCGGGCGTTATTTCAGATGAAAAAACAGGACATCCGCTGGCAGGTGCTTCGGTGATCCTGGCAGATTCAAGAACCGGTACCCTCACGGATTCCCTGGGTCGGTATCAGTTCAAAAACATTCCTTCGGGCCATACTATTATAGAAATTTCCTATGCGGGTTACAAAACTATTGTAGAGCATATTGACCTCCTCAGCAATGATAGTAAAAACTTCAAACTGGTCGTATCCATGCTGGAAAATGAGGGCGTGACCGTTACAGCAGTGGCGAATGCCACGAGTATTCGTAAAACACCGATTCCCATTACACGCGTAAGCAAACTGGAATTGTTATCCACTTCTGCTACTAATATCATAGATGCGTTGACCCGTCAGCCTGGGATCAGTCAGCTGGCTTCGGGTCCAGCTATTTCAAAACCTATCATTCGGGGTCTTGGTTACAACAGGCTGGTGGTCATCAACGATGGCATCCGCCAGGAAGGACAGCAATGGGGCGATGAGCATGGAATTGAAATTGATGAGAACAGTGTGAGCAGGGTAGAGATCGTAAAAGGTCCTGCCTCTCTCATATATGGCAGCGATGCCATTGCAGGGGTAATCAATATTATTACCACCAATCCAGTAACAGTAAATACCATAAAGGGAAATTTGCTGAGCAGTTACCAGAGCAACAACAGGCAGCGTTCAGTGTTTGCAAACCTGGGTGGTAATGAAAAAGGTTTCAACTGGAATACTTGGGGCGATTACAAAGCAGCTGCAGATTATAAAAATCATAACGACGGACGGGTATTTAATTCGAAATTCAAAGAAAAGAATTACGGGGGTTATGCCGGCTTCAATGGAACCTGGGGGTTTAGTCATCTTATTTTCAGCAACTTCAACCAGAAGTTGGGTATCATAGAGGGAGAAAGGGACGGAAACGGGGCATTTGTAAGGCAGCTTCAAGGCGGAGGTTCTACCCCAGCCACGGAAATAGATTTCAACAGCCTTGATCCTCGGGTGCCTTACCAACACATCAAACATACAAAGCTGATCAGTGATAATAGTTTTAAAGCAGGCAAGGGAAGGTTGTCACTGAATCTTGGTTGGCAGCGCAACCAGCGTCAGGAATTCGGTGATGCTGATTTGCCCGATCGCGCTACCCTATTCTTTGACCTCAACACTTTTAACTATAATACCATTTATCATTTCATCGAAAGGAAGGGATGGACTTCTTCACTTGGGATTAACGGGATGTCTCAGCAGAATAAAAATAAAACCGACGAGGTACTTATTCCGGAATACAGCCTTTTTGATATCGGTTCCTTTATTTATACCCAACGCACACTAGGAAGAACTACCATCAGTGGTGGAGCCCGTTATGACCACCGCTCTCTTGATTCCAGGGAATTCAAAGAAGGTGGGGTTACCAAATTCAACAGTTTCAAAAAAAATTATGCTAATATTTCAACCAGTGCAGGTGCCAGTTTTTCTGCCAACAATAATTTTGTTCTGAAGTTGAATGTGGCTTCCGGATTTCGCGCACCGAGTATTCCTGAACTGGCATCCAATGGGGCCCATGAAGGCACCCACAGGTATGAATATGGAAACCAGCTTTTGAAATCGGAAAAAAGTTACCAGCTGGATGCAGGTACAGAAATCAACTCTGAACATCTCATGGTGACTGCCAATATTTTTTATAATGGTATTAAAAATTTTATTTTTTACAGTAAACTACCCTCATCCGGTGGAACTGATTCACTGGTAGCGGTCAATGGAGAATTTATTCCTGCCTACCAGTTTAACCAGCGCGATGCGCATCTGGCAGGTGCAGAGTTCCTGGTGGATTTGCACCCTCATCCCCTGGACTGGCTTCACTGGCAAAATACAGTTTCGTTGGTGCGGGGAAGGTTTCGGAATGCCGTGGAGCAGGTAAAAGACCTTCCGTTTATTCCCGCTACCCGTTGGATCAGTGAATTGAAAAGTGAGATTCTAAAAAAAGGAAAGGCGATCAGCAACCTGGTGTTTCACGTAGAAGCAGACCATACCTTCAACCAGGAACATCCCTTTACAGCCTATCGAACGGAAACGGCTACTTCCGGATATACCTTATTCAATGCAGGGATGAGTGGTAATGTGAACCATCATAAAAGAACAATTTTTAGTCTGTACTTCAATGCACAAAACATCAGCGATGTTACTTATCAAAGTCACCTTAGCAGGTTAAAGTATACCGCTATCAATCCGGTATCTGGCAGGCAGGGAGTTTTTAATATGGGAAGGAATTTTTCACTGAAAGTGAACATTCCACTTTCGTTTTAATTTCATGATCTCTGGTTATGTTAGCCTTTGAACGGAATGAATGTGGTTGGTTCACTCTTCACATGGTCTGCAATTCATTCATTCAGTTTGGACAATCAGTTACTGATTGAATAGCTTATTGTCGATGCCATCTACAGGTGTTTATTCACGTTAGATAAGAATAATTGACGACTCAGGAATGATTAGTTCCTCAAGATGTTTCTCCCATCAGAGTGAAGTGAAGAATCAAAATCATGGAAACAGGAAAAGAAAGGCCAAAAATAAATAGGATCAAATCAAAGTCGGAACATCAAGTACAACTTCTTAAAAAAATAACAACACCGAAAGAAAGGAACAGAATTTTTCCAGAACCAGCCGATTCGCATCGGGCAGAATTGCGGCAAGTCTTCAATACCAGGAGAGACTGGAAGTGATAGTGATGGCCAGGTGGCGCTGCTGGATTAGCATTTTTCTTTGGTGCCAGAAGGAGTTGTTGATATCCTTCTACAATCAAATTTAATTTTTAATGAAGATGGTTTTGCGACCATAAGCTTTTCTGGAAAGATCCAATGAAACCAGTCAGGCACAATGTTTTTATAAGTGTTTACAGGTTTAATTTTTTGACTTTAAAACTTACAGTTATGGCAGACAACAACAGAAATCAAGATCAGGACAGAAGTTCCAACCAAGGTGGTCAGTCTCAAGGACAGGGCGGACAACAAGGTGGCTCTATGGGTTCACAGGGTGGACAGCAAGGCGGCGGATCCCAGCGGGGTTCTGAAGGCACTGGCGGACAAAGTCAAGGTACAAGTGGAAATCAGGGCGGACAACAGGGTGGTAGCCAGCACCAGGGCGACAAGTCTCAAGGCCAGGGTGGACAACAAGGTGGTGATCAGAATCGTGGAAGCATGGGATCAGGAAATTCTGATCGTAACAAAAATGAAGGCAGTGATGATGATTCTTCACGCGGTGGTCAGGGGGGCATGTAACCGGATCCCAATCTATGGTCTGATCAATGCGCAGGTTGATTTTATTCGCACTGATTCGTCTTTAGATATTAATCAATAAGCCTTGTACACAGTGCAGGGCTTATTCATGAACGAGAGTTGATTGAACCAATTATGATTTATTATGAAAAAAGAAGATACGCCACGGAAAAGCGAGCGGGGATCTTATCCGCAACCTGAAATAAAAGATAGTCAGCTTCGCAATCAGCCTGAATTTATAGAAGCGCAGCCTAATGATTTTCAGGATCCGGCAATCAAGGAAGCACCGTCCACTGCTGGCAGGGAAACTAATCAGGAAGATGATGAACAGATGACCGAATAGCACTCAGTAATCTTTCTGGATACCGCTTCACTATATAGTTGATGTGGTTAGGTTTTACTATAGATGCGTTCCACTTCATCCCTGTATTTTTCCATGACCACTTTTCTTTTTAATGACAGTTTGGGTGTCAGCTCACCTGTATCTACTGTCCATTCATCAGGTAAAAGTTCGAATTTTTTTATCTGCTCCACATGGTTGAAGAATTTGTTGAAACTTTCTACCAGTTCCTTGAATAATTCTACCACTTTGGGATGACGGATCAATTCAGGATTCGGCTGATCTGGAATATTATTTTTCCGGCACCATTCGCGGAGGTAACCAAATGCCGGAACAAGAAGCGCACCTACAAACTTTTTTTCAGCACCTACCAACATCACCTGTTCAATGTACATGGATTCCTTCAACTTGTTTTCTATTGGCAGCGGCGCAACATATTTTCCACCGCTGGTTTTGAATAATTCTTTTTTACGATCGGTGATCTTCAGAAATTTCTGATCCACCAGGATGCCGATGTCACCCGTATAAAACCATCCTTCCTGAATGGCATCGGCAGTGAGGTCGGGCCTGTTATAATATCCCATCATTACATTAGGTCCCTTGCACAGGATTTCACCATCCTCTGCAATCCGTACCTCCACTTTGTCGATCAAAGGACCAACAGTGCCGAATTTACGTCCCTCCTTTTCAAACCTGTTCACTGCAATAACCGGTGAAGTTTCAGTAAGGCCATACCCTTCCATCACGATTACCTGGGCTGCTGTAAATATTCTTATCAGTCTTACCTGGCAGGCGGCTCCTCCTGAAACAATGCACTGGATTTGATTACCCAATGCTTCCCGCCATTTATTAAAAATTATTTTATTGGCCAATCCCAGTTGCATCCGGTACCACATCCCCTGGTTTTTATCAAGTTCAAATTTTTCTGCAAGTCCGTGTGCCCAGAAAAATAATTTTCTTTTGGTGCCGGTCAGGGTGCTGCCTTTTTGCATAATGCGGTCATATACTTTTTCCAGCAACCTGGGAACTGTGGTAAACATATGAGGCTGCACTTCTTTCAGGTTTTCACCGATAGTTTCAAAACTTTCAGCATAATAAATAGAAGTACCCTTGAACAGGTACACATAAGTGACCATCCTTTCAAAGATGTGGTTGAGGGGCAAAAAGCTTAGTGCCTTTTGGTGAACACCCGGAGGAAAACAGGGAAGGCTGGCCATGACATTGGATAATATATTCCGGTGGGAAAGCATCACTCCCTTGGGTGTTCCGGTGGTGCCCGAAGTATAAATGATCGTGTAAAGGTCTTCATGTTTGATCCCTGCACTAAGAGTGGTAATATGCTGGTAGTGTTCAGGGTTTCCCATTTTCAACACTTCTTTCCAGTGTGGTGTGCCACTCACATGATCAAAACTGTACACTTCCCTGATGCTGCTAACCTTAGGTCTTACATTTTGTACTTTGAGGAAAAGGTCTTCATCATTGACAAAAACTGCCTTTACCTGTGCATCGTTCAAAACAAATTCCAGGTCTGTGATATGGATGGTAGGATAAAGGGGAACCAGCACCACACCAATCTGCTGCGTGGCAAGATCCAAAAAAAGCCATTCAGGTCTGTTTTTGGAAATCAGCGCTATTTTATCCCTTCCTTCAACGGTCATGTTCCCACTTCCAAATCCTAATGCCAGGAGACCTGCACTTAGCTGATCTACGATATCTTTTACTTCCCTGGTGGAATAGGTACGCCATTGGCCGCCTTCTTTGGCGCCGAGCATCACGGATTCAGGTGATTCTTTTAAACGCGGGTCAAAAAAATCAAATAAACGGTGTGGCTGGTTCATGTATGAAGGAATGTTTTCCAAATTATGGAAAAGAAGCCGAAAGGGGAAGTAATTAAGATAAGCATCCAGCCGAATAAGGAAATGACGTTTACACTGAACCCCCGGTGATGAACTCTTCCTTGTTCAACATTGACCCGTATTCATACAAATTACTTATAATGCTGGCCGGGCGGCATCTTAAATATTCTTCCTTTTTGAAAAGTGGTGAACTTATTATAAGTTTCTGCATTGGTTTTGCTCCACTGGTCAAAAGCCGAAAGGTTATCGACAGGACCAAACAACCATTCATTGTATGCTTCGAACATGCCTTCGCGGATCAGTTGCTGCTGATAGTCGAATAGTTTGAAAGGGAATTTAACTGCATAAGTATTGAACCAGTCCAGAATAAATCTGGTTCTGATCATTTGCAGGGATTCCACTGTAATGCCCCGGGCGGATAAGGAAGATTGTTTATTGTAAGTCTGGTAAACAGCTCTTTCGAAATCATTTTTCAATTCCTTGTTGTCAGTTTCATTGTACAGTTTTTCCTTGTACGTGCTCAACAACATGCGTTTCATTTCCGTAGCTCTTTCAGTTAGATATTCCATATTCACGAAAGCTTCCCCGTATACCAGGGTCCAGACTTTATCCTTTGTGAAATAATAATATGAAGCTGCATTGTAATAATTACCCGCATAGGAAGGATCCACTTCAATTCCTTTTTCCCACATATCAATGGCATCATAATTTTTTTTATCCCATAATAATTCACCGTATTCACTATAAAGTGGACCGCTCTTAGGAAATTTTTTCAGTGCTTTTTTATACATCCGGTCCGCATCTTTCAGCATTTCCAGGGCTTTGTATACATTTCCACCTATCTGGTAAGTCACCACATCTACATCATCTTTGTCCAGCATGGGCCGGATCGTTTCCAGGGCGCTGGAGTAATCACGCTTATACAGGTAGGAAAGGGCAAGGTCTTTCTGAAGGTCTGAACTGCGGGGATCCTGCTGCAGTGCTTTTTTCAGCACCAGGATGGCATTATCCCAGTCGCCGGTGTGCATAAAACTCCGGGCTGTTTCCTGGGCGGTAGGTTCCGTTTGAGAGAAAACGCTGGTTACAATAGAAACGTGAAGAAGCAGGAAAAGTATTCTTTTCATAGTGGCGTAAAAATAAAAAGGTTACTCGGTATGAAGTGTGAAAATTAGCGGAAGCAGCCAGTCCTTCTGATTCAGATCAAATGTGTTAATAACCCATCCCGAAGCTTCGGTTCAAACCAGGTGCTTTTGGGGGGCATTACCGCTCCATTGTCTGCTATGTCAAATAATTGGGTGATACTTACCGGATATAAACTAAAAGCCACCTTAGCTCCAGCCTGAACCCTTTTTTCAAGTTCCGCCAGACCCCTGATTCCGCCTATGAAGTCGATCCTTTTGTCTGTTCTTGGATCCTTTATATTTAAAATCTTGTCCAGAATGTTTTCCTGGAGAATGGTGACGTCAAGGATGCCAATAGGATCTTCCCTGTAGCTTCCTGTCTTAGATCGGAGTTCATACCATTGCTGTTGGAGATACATGCCAAAGGAATGTAATTTATTGGGGGCAAATGGGCCGGCGGCTTTTAATACTTCAAATTGGTCATCTAAACGGGATAGAAAGGTTTCTTCGCTGAGCCCATTCAGGTCACTGATGATCCTGTTGTAGTCAAGGATCGCCAACTGGTTAGCAGGGAATATAGTAGTCAGAAAAAAAAGCGCTTCAGCATTGTCTTCCAGCTGCTGGCTTACCCGTGCAGCTGAAGCTGCCCGGTGGTGACCGTCGGCTATATATGTAAATGGGATCTTTTCTTTGAAAAGGTGGGTGATGATGTCTATGGTGGCCACTGCATTTACGACCCATACGGTGTGGGTTACACCATCAGCCGCATTGAAATTATATTCCGCATTGTGGTGTTGTTTCCAGTGTTCAAAAATATCATTCAGTTCCCTGATATCCTTGCAGGCCATGAATACATTTCCCGTCTGTGCCCTTGCCGCAAGCATATGCCGGATTCGGTCCTGTTCCTTTTCCGGCCTGGTGTGTTCATGCTTTCTGATCACATCATGAAAATAATCTTCCATGGAACTCAGGCATACCAACCCTGTCTGGGAGCGGCCCTTCCAACCCAGTTCATAAATATAATAACAGGGCTTTTCATCCTGGAAAAGTATATGCCTGGTAATCATCCTTTGCAGGTTTTCCATTGCTTGTTGGTATACTGCATCGGCATATGGATCCGTACCCGGGGGCAGGTCAATTTCCGGCTTGGTGACATGGAGAAAGGACAAAGGATTTTCTGATGCTTCTTTTCTCGCTTCTTCCGAATTTAAAACATCATAGGGCTTTGATGCCACCTGCGCTGCATATTCATTGTGCGGACGCAATGCTTTGAAAGGTCTGATGGTCGCCATTCGTTCTATTTTGTGGTTGCAAAGTATTTCATCAAATCTGTAAACGCGGTGATACTTTCCAGTGGCAGCGCATTGTACATGGAAACCCTGAACCCACCCGTGGTCCGGTGGCCTTTGATACCGATCATTCCTTCCTTTTCACATAGTGATAAAAATTCTTTTTCAGCATGGGGGTCCTGCAGTACGAAAACCGCGTTCATTTTACTGCGGTCTTCCCTGGCTACGGTTCCTTTGAAGCATGGCAGAGCATCCAGTGTATCATAAAGGAGTGTTGCCTTTGCATGATTTCTTTTTTCAGCAGCCTTGATACCACCATTTTTTTTCAGCCAGCGCAACGTGAGCAAACAAACATAAATGGCAAAGACCGGCGGTGTATTTAAAAGTGATCCTGCCTCAATATGATTGCGGTAGTCCATCATAGTCGGAAGCTTTCTTGAAACTTTACCCAGGCACCTTTTATTAATCACCACAATATTTACACCCGCGGCGCCAATATTTTTTTGAGCGCCCCCATAAATAACATCAAACTTATTGAAATCAACCTCCCTGCTCAGGATGTCACTGCTCATATCTGCCACGAGCGGAACTCCTTTATCATAAAAAATGGAAAGGTCCTGCCACTGCGTCCCATACACCGTGTTATTGGTTGTCAGATGCAGGTAAGCAGCGTTGGGTGGAACAGTAAAATCCTTGGGAAGAAAAGTGTATCCAGCTTCCCTGGAACTGCATACTACGTCCACGTGGCCAAACAGCGCAGCTTCCTTGATCGCCTTTGCTCCCCATATACCGGTGTCTGTATAAGCAGCCGTTGCCTTTTCATCCAGCAGGTTCATGGGAACCTGGAAGAATTGAGTGGAAGCACCTCCGTGCAAAAAAAGTACATCATGAGTTGCATCAAGTTGCATCAATTCTTTCAGGAGGGCAATAGCTTCTTCTATGACCGACTGAAATATTTTTGTACGGTGGCCGATCTCCAGTATGGAAAGGCCGGTTCCTTCATGATCAATGATCGAACTTGCTGCTTGTTCGAAAACTTCTTTTGGCAGGATGGACGGGCCAGCTCCAAAATTGTGGAGTGTACTGATCGTGATTTTTCTTTCGCTGTTTTCTTTCAAATTGATGTTCATAATGATGCCTGCAAATGTAAACTATAACGCTGATGGCGCCGCAGCACGATGGGGAACCCAGGTGTCTGATCCAACTTAGGAGAGACCTGCCCCTCCATCCAGGTTGGTTCTTATAACAAATCCATCCACCTTTTTCTGGCCTCCCTGTAGGTCGCATAGCCCAGGTGGTCAGTGCTTCCATCTCCCCGAATCAACTGGTTGGGAAGACAGGAGTTTTCAGGGTTTAAAAATTTCAGGCAAAGGTCTTTGATCAGCGCGATCTCTTCATCTTTTACCGCATCCATATCCAGGTTCATCAGCCGCAGGAATTTTGATGCTTCACCACGGTAGGCAAGGGGAGGAACATAGGTACCTTCAACAAGAACAGGAGAAAGACAGGGATTGATGCGGACAATGTTCGGTTCCCTGTTTTCAAGGGATGGATGAAGGAATGATGTTGCGATAAAAGTGGCCGCATCCGGCGGATCGCTCAGAATGCTTCCGGAAACTTTTCTAATATCATACAGGAATTTAAATTTAGGATGACTGATCACGTAGGGATTGTTTTTATTATCCTGATAAATTTTTTGGAGGAAAAGGTCGTCAGACGTGCTGTAGTCGGTGATCACTGCTCTTTGTCTTAAACCTGTTCCAATAGATAATATCCTGTAGTCAGAAAGAGGTGTGTTTGGTCTATTGGTGAGCGCTTCCACCAATCCGGCTAACACCGGGTTGTTGAACCCTGCCACTGCCCCGTCCCAAAACCAGTTGGTTCTTTGCTCAGGGTGTTCAAAGCGGTGAATCTTTACCCAGGCCGGCTCGTCAAAATAATTTATAGGTGCATTACTTGAAGCGTGAATGGAATGGCCCAGTGTAATCCTGAATTGCTTTCCCTTGCTAAATCGGTCAGTATTGCTTTGGAGGTTTGAACGGAAGAAACTAACCCGTTCACGGAAATAATCAAAACCTGTGATGATCAGCTGCAATTCTTTTTTTCCAATGAGTGCAGGCAATTCATTCAACCATGTATCTACAATCGGTTGGGGAAGTTTTTGATGGCTGAATAAGTGGTCATACTGAATCAGGATAGCCCTCAAACCCTCCAGTTTCCGGGTGGCCTTGTATTGAGGTCCTATGCGGAAAATATTTCTGAACAGGCTTAAACGGTTCCGTGCAGGAGATAGCTTTTCAAAGAAAGTGAGCCGGGAAAAAACTTTTTTCCGGTTTTCTTCTTCCTCAAACACATTAATGATCTGGTCAAGGCTCATATCATTACACAGGGCTGCAAGCACCAGGCTGCCACCGGAGTTGGCAATGGCCATATCAAATTGCCTGAGCAATTCATGTCCTTTCATGCCCGGATACAAATCGCGTAGAACATACGCCTGTATCAGTGCCCATGAACCTCCACCGTCGAGCGATAATATCTTGTAAGACATAGCAGCAAAAAGAATAGGAGTAGTAAGGTATAAAGGATTTAGAAACTGGAAGGCGTTGGATTGGTATAAGGGAATAAATGATGCCATCAGTCAGGAATTGAATCCAACTTTTCTGATGTTTCTGCCAATCAAAGGTCCCGCCGAAGCGGGACCACCAGTCTGTCAGGATTTCCTATCTTATTATATTGCCCTGCTACATCATTCTCCGTTAGAACCAGCTCCCAAAAAAAGCATGGTTCACGGTATCACTATTCCGGAGCCTTTGAAATCTTCGTCTTACTTCTATCCGGTGACGGATCATGGTGACAAACATCAGCGGAATAAACAATAAGGTCAGCGGGGGAATGCCCAGCATGGAAATCCACTTGCCACCGAACATCCTGCGCATGGGTCTTCTCAATCTTTCTGCGATCAGGTACATACTGGGCACGATCAGCAGTGTCATAAAAAAAGCGAAAGCAAGACCAAAAATGATCGTCCATGATAAAGGTTTCCAGAATACAACATTATCTCCTCCAAAAAATATATGAGGGTTGAGGTCAGAGAAGAGCGTAACAAAATTGATATTGAAACCAACAGCAATGGGGATGAAGGCAAGGATCGCAGCCAGAGCAGTTAAAAGCACCGGAATGATACGGGTCTTGCCCGCCTGGATCACCGCTTCACGAGTTTTAACGCCCCTTCCTCTTAATTCATCCGTGAACTCGATCACAAGGATACCGTTTTTTACCACAATACCTGCCAGACCTACTATTCCTATCCCTGTCATCACTACTGAAATAGTCATTCCTGTTAGAGCAAATCCCAACAGCACACCAATGATGCTGAACAGGATCTCCGTAATGATGATGACGGATTTACTGACGGAATTAAACTGGAGGACCAGAAAGATCAGGATGAGCATGAGTGCGATCACCAGTGCCTTTCCAAGAAAGCGGCCTGTTTCTGCCTGCTGCGCACTTTCTCCGGTTTGTGAAATCGTCACATTGTCCGGCTTCTTTTTAAAATCATTGATGTATCCGGTGAGCTCCTGGTTCACAGAGTTGGCGGTATAGCCCTGGGTTTCCAGTACATTGGATATGAGGGAAATCACCCGTTTATTATTTTTACGCTTCACGCTTCCTAGCGTACTCGTATAATCCACTTTCACCAGCGACGCCATAGGAATGCTTTTGAACGCACCTGAAGCCATATCCCTGAAAGTGATGTTCATGTTCAGCAAGTCCACCAGGTTTTTCCGCTGGTTGTCATTGTTGCGCAACTGAATTTTATATTCTTCATCACCTTCTTTGATTTTTGAAACTTCTCTTCCGAATAAAGCCGTGCGGATAGCCTGCCCGATCTGTGCTGAAGAAACACCTTCACTGAGTGAACGTTGCCTGTCTACAGTAAGAGATATTTCAGGATTGGTAAGGTCCACATCCATTTTTAATTCTTCTACCCCCGGCACTCGGATGGAGTCAAGGTAATTTTTCAGGTTCACTGATGTTTTGATGAGTGCATCCAGGTCTTCGCTGGCCACTTCAATATTGACTTTCGGTTCTGTAGGAGGTCCGTTTTGTTCCTGGCTCACAGAAATTTCTGCACCGGGGATTCCCTTGACCACATTTCTTATTGAATCCAGATAAGGCGCTGTGGAAATGCCATTGCGTTTTTCAAACTCCACGAAAGAAACCTGTATCCTTCCCTTTTCAGACCTTGTACTTCTGTCGCCGCTCATCGGATCTGCAGCACCTATGGCAATGTTGGTGATGACACTTTCCACCACTGCGTTTTGTTTTCCATGTTCCATGTCTAACACTTTGTAAACTCGGTTTTCCAGCACCTTCGTAACCGAATCAGTGTATTGAACATCAGTTCCAACGGGCAGCTTCATGTATACATAAATCTGGTTGGGATCTCCTGAAGGAAAGAAAACCACAGATACCCTGTGGGTGTTCACTGCTACCATGATGGCTATAATGGAAATCACGAGCAAACCAAAGGTGGTGACGAGTAACCAAACAGGGCGCCATCCTTTCAATGCCCAGCGCAGTGACCTTTCATAACGCGACATGATGCCGGGCAACACCCGGTTTTGAAATCCTCTGATCAGGCTATCGATCACATACCTGTTCAGGATCACCAGTATCGCCATGAACAAAAGAAGGTTTCCAAAAAATGTATTACCTGTTAGGTCCAGTAATATACCTGCTGCTACTGCGATCCACAATGCAGGTTGTTTAAAAACAGAGGATTTGGATTTTTTCTCCCCTTCAGGATGATTCATAAAATCCACTGCAAACACCGGGTTGAAGATGAAAGCTACCAGCAGAGAGGCTGCCAGCGTAAATATCAGCATCGTAGGCAGGTAGATCATGAACTTTCCAATGATGCCAGGCCAGAATAAAAGGGGAAAGAAGGGTGCCAGCGTGGTGATCGTTCCAACAAATACAGGAACAAACACTTCCCCTGCGGCCATCATGGCAGATCGCTCTGTAGTCAGCTGTCCCCTGCCCTGAATAAAAATTCGGTGCGTATTTTCAATCACTACAATGGCATCATCCACGATGATGCCCAGCCCGAAAAGCAAAGCAAAAAGTACAATGAAGTTGAGGGTTACATGTGAGCCCACGATCAGGTCTGCGCCGGGGAGAAATACAAAGGCCACAAACATACTTAATGGCACAGAGAGGGCTACGAAAAAGGCATTGGTAACACCCATGAAAAACATCAGGATAATCAGCACCAAAACAAAACCAATGACTATGGAATTGACCAGTTCATTGAATGACGTTCGTGTTTTTTTACTTTGGTCACCAGTCACCACCACATTGAGGTCTTTGGGGTAATAATCTTTCCTGAGAGTTTCAATAATATTCTTTACGGCGTCGGAAGTTTCAATAAGATTCTCTCCTGAACGTTTTACGATGTTGAGTGTAATGACCTTTTTCCCATTAAGCCTGGCATAGCTTTCTGTTTCCTTCACAGTATCCCTAACCTCCGCAATATTTTTCAGGTAGATGGGTGCACCGTGTGCATTCCTTACCAGAATATTCTCAATATCAAATGCGGTTTTCAATTGACCTTTCATCTGAAGTGTCCTTCTCATATTACCCACTTCCAGCTGACCACCGGAGATATCCAGGTTTTCCCGGGAAACGGCACCGGCAATATCATCGAAAGAAACATCTGAAGCATTCATTCTGTCTTTATCCACATTGATCTGGAATTCGCGTTCAGGTGCACCTACGAGGTCTACCCGGTTAATCTGGGAAAGTTCTTCCAGTTTATCCTTGGTATCATCTGCCATTTTTTTGAGGCGCATGAGGTCATAGTCGCCACTGATATTGACATACATGATGGGCTGGTCAGAAAAACTTACTTCCAGAACGGTGGGTTGTTGGGTAAGGTTGGTAGGCAGATCCTGCTTGGCTTTATCTACGGCATCCTTTACTTTCTGCAGGGCTACATCTGTAGGCACACCGGTATCGAATTCCACAGTGATCGCTGAATAATCCGCAACAGAACTACTGGTCACCTTGTTGATTTTTGCACCGGTAATTCCCTTGAGTTGCTTTTCGATGGGTTGTGTAACCAGGTTTTCAATATCCCTGGGTGAATTACCTACATAAATAGTTTGTATGTAAATCGTGGGAATAACAATATCAGGAAATTGTTCTTTCGGCAACGTGAGGAACTGGTACAAACCTGCCAGCGAGATGAAAATCATCATCAGGTAAATGGAAGTTTTGTTTTTGATGCTCCAGGTAGTAGGCTTAAAATGTTTAAACTTCCCTTTGATATTCTCTAAGTTCATTTGCGTTAATTAATAGTCAATAATCCAGTCTTGATTTACTTGGTGGAGGTGATGATGGACTGGCCGTCATAAAGGCTCTGGAAACCTTCCATGATCAGCTGGTCTCCGGGTTGCAATCCGCTTTTTACTTCGAGCTGGTCGTTGTATAACTCACCTACGCTGATAGAGCGTTTTCTGGCAGTTAGCTTGCCTTTTTCCATGACTGCTACCATTACAAATTTTCCGGTTTCGTCATTTTGCAACGTGTTTACCGGGATGGTAATGGCATTGCTATTGCCATAATCCTTGATGTGCACTTTGGCCAGCTGGTTGGGTTTCAGGTTGGTACTGGGCGGTATCTTAGCTTCTATTAAAAAGGTTCTTGTATTGGGGTTGATCACTTTAGCAGCCACATTTACCGTAGTGGTGATCACCCGGTTGTTTTCTTCCGGAAGTATGATTTCCAGGATGCTGCCGACACCCACGCGGCCAATATAATTTTCAGGTACTTCGGTCGTTACTTTCAGGTTACTGGTATTTACGATGCGGATCTGCGGTATGGGGGAAGCAGCATTCAGTATTTCACCTACCCGTAAATTCAATTGATCAATTACCCCCGCATTGGGTGCACGTACAGTCATCAGGGAAGCCTGTTTCTGAATGATGGCAATTTGTTTTTGCAGGCTTTCCACCTGTGTTTTTGTATTCAATACATTCTGGTAAGTGCCGATTCCCTGGTCAAAAAGATTTTTGGTCCGGCGATACGTATCCTCTGCTGAAGTCAGCTGCACTTTCAGAGGTTCCATATTCTGCCGGATCATCTGGTCGTCGAGCTTTGCAATCACCTGACCTTTTGAAACGGACTGACCCTGGGTGATGTACAATGCGGTGACCACGCCTCCCTGTCCATTGGGCGGGGCCACATAAGAGATGTTTTGCGCATCGATTTTCCCCTGGATCTCAATATAATGAGTAAATGCCACAGGGGCAATGGGCATAATAGTAACCAGTTTAGCATGCTCGCTTGAAGCAGCAGTATCCACCAATGCAATTTCATTTTCGAGCTTGGTAATACGGCCATTCAGAGTTTTTTGTTCCTCTTTGAGTTGAACCAGTTCAGCTTTCTTATCATTGAGTGCTCCATCTTTATCTTTTTTTCCGCTGCCGCACGACACCATCATTACAGCCAGAAGAAGGAGTATACATATATTACTTTTCATGTCGTCATTATTTTTTGTGGAGAGGAAGTGCATTATTGTAGTTTACCGGTTGCTTTGAAAAAATCTATTTTGGAATTGATCGCGTCATAAAGGGCCAGGATATAATTGTTCTGTGCCACCAGTAAATCATTCTGTGCAGAAGTAATTTCGGTGTTGGAACCAACGCCTTCCTGGTATTTCAGCCTGGTTTGGTTGTACACTTGCTGCGCTAATTCCATATTTCTTTTCTGATTGTCGAGAGTGGAAAGCGCATTGGAATAATTATTCACAGCCTGTTGTACATCGAGGTCGATGCTTTGTTGCAAGCGTTCGAGGTTGTTTTCCGTTTGCTGCAGTTGCAACTTTGCTTTTTCAATGCGTGCTGCCCTGGCAAAACCATCAAAGATGGGAACATTCACACTCAGTCCGATCAGAGAGCTCGGATTCCATTTACCACCAAAACCGAAGCGGTTGGACTGTCGGATATAATTGTAATTGGAAGAAAGTGCCACAGTTGGGTAACGGGTCAGTTGATAACGCTTGATGTTGAACTGGTTCAATTTCCTTCCCAATTCGGCATACTGGTATTCCTTCCTGTCAGAAACCTGATAAGCCATTGCATCGAGTACGCCGCTGCGAATCTCTTCTTCACTGATCTTTTCGGTGAGCACCAGGGTATCTTTGACAGGCATTCCAATTAAGAACTTTAATCCCAGGTAACCGTTGCTGATGCCATTCACAGCCTTTTGCTTTTCCGTTTGAAGGTTGGCTACCTGCACTTCCAGCCTGCTGATATCCAGTTTTTCACTGAACCCATTTTCATAGCGCTTTCTGGTATCGCTTAAAAATTTTTCCAGCGTGGTGATGTTGGCATCCAGGATGGTGATCTGACTGGTGCTGGCAGACAACTGGTAATAAATTTTGTATACGTTGGCTTTTATATTTTCTTCAGTCACCTCCGCGGCTTTTTTGGAAAATGCGATCGCAGAATTACGGGCTTGCAGGCCTACGAATACCTGACCGTCAAAAAGTAATTGCTGGAGGCTGATGCCTGCATTGTTGCTGAATTTACTGCCGAATTGCGCCTGGATGATTCCAAAATCCGTAGGGATTTTGATAGGGTTTCCACTTCCATTCACTACCCCTTCCTTGGATAATACGCCATAAGTACCAGCGGCAATAAAATTGGGAAAGGTTTGAGTAGCCACGTTCGGATAGTAACTCAGCCCTGCACTGCCATTGATCTGTGGAAAAGCAGAAGCTGTGATTTCACGGTTGGTCTGTTGCTGGATCTGGACATCAATCAATGCATTTTTTACGAGCACACTGTTTTTGCGCGCATACTCGACTGCATCCTTTACTGTAAAATCATGTCGTTGCTGTGCCACGGCACTTGAAGTCAGTCCCGCAATGGCCAGCAACACACCTGTTATGCTCCCTTTCATTCTTTTATTTTTTTGTCCTTTGATGTTTATATTTCTGTATGAGCTTTTCACCTTTAGGTGTGGCCAGCCCGTATAAAAAAACCTCCAGTAATTGTTGTTCCACATATACCAGGTTGGTCTTGCTTAATGGAAACACATCAGGGTTGAAAGAAAGCAGCACGCTATGCAGCCGATACCGTGTAAGGATATCCGTATCAATCTCTGCCCGGTACAATTCTTCCCTGATGCCACGTTCCAGGTTACTTTTAATCAGTTTGTATAAAAAATTATTTCTGAATTCATCAAATTTTTTGAATGCCGAAGGATGGTATTTCTGCATATCAAATAACAGGGAGGGATTCATGGTACTCAGCATTTCCAGCACCATGTCATACGATACGAATACTTCATGGATCGCATTTTCTCCCATTTTACTGCACTGCATGCACTGCGATTTGTTGAGATGGAGCATGCCATCAAAAACCGCGTTCACCAGTTCATCCTTATCGGAATAATACTGGTAGAGGGTTTTTTTTGACATACTGAGCTGACTGGCAATATCATCCATCGAAACAGACCTGATGCCATACCGCACAAACAACTCATTCGACTTCAACAGAATTCTTTCTTTAGGATCCATAACAAGGCGGCAAAACTATGGAAACTATTTTCGTTACCAAAGTTTCCAGTATTATTTTTTATGAACGGCGCTTTTTAAAGGATGAACTGTAATAGTACCTTTGCACCATGTCCGACATACCATCTTCAAACTCAGAGGGTTTTCAATTCAACAAGCTGTTTCAGTATTTTTTGCAGGGACTGCTGGTGATCGCCCCTATTGTCATCACATTGTATGCTGTGTATTGGGTGGTGTCTTCGATCGATAGCCTGTTGCCTATTTTCACTGCAAAAGACAGTGACGGCAAGATCTATATCCGCAATTACGGACTTGGCTTTGTCATCATCATTGTAGG
>JANLYU010000267.1:0-5241 GCA_031365785.1 Flavisolibacter sp.
TCATCGGTAATATGAGGGATTACCTGCACGGTTTTTCCTAAAAAAGCTCCCTCCCGTTCCTTATTGATTACTGTTTGATAAATACGACCCGTGGTGACGTTATTGGCCTGGGAAGTGTAAATATTGAGAAACCTTTCATAATGACCCAGGTCAAGGTCAGTTTCAGCTCCGTCTTCGGTTACAAAACATTCTCCATGTTCGTAGGGATTGAGTGTTCCGGGGTCAATATTGATATATGGATCGAATTTCTGGATGGTTACCCTGAGACCCCTTGCCTGAAGCAGTTTGGCAAGAGAAGCGGCAATAATACCTTTTCCCAAAGATGAAGTAACGCCTCCTGTAACAAAAATATATTTAGCCATCTTAAATGGTTGATCAGTTTATTATTTGTTTGATGATGTACCGGTCTGCTGTCTTCCATACCATGCGCCTGAAACGCAACAGCCATCAAAGCAGGTGCTTGCGGGCCAACTGCCAGACCATAGGAATCTTGAAATAAATTCCGGGAGGTCAAGCAAACCTACACTAAATTTCCGGGGTTGAAGGCATTTTACAGGGATGTGGAAAATGACTGAAAAACTATTTTTTGTTAAGATAAATCAAGCGATTCAGATGGTCCTTGTCCAGGAATTCATAAATTATTTCAATCCAAGAACAATTTTTAATCGTTAGTGTTATTCCATAAACCAACAATATGTTTAAACAAATTTCAAATTTTTCTCTTGCTGTCATTTTTGCCTCCGCTTTATTATCGTGTAACAATTCTTCCACTACCGCTTCTACTTCGGGTACCGACAGCAGTACCATGAATACCATGGCCCAGGATTCAGGCATGAAAACGCCAGAGCCCATGGAACAGGGTGTTCAGGTAGGAGGAGCGAATATGGTCCCTTCGAAAAATATCGTGGAAAACGCGGCTAATTCAAGTGATCACACTACTCTTGTGGCAGCAGTGAAAGCAGCTGGACTGGCTGAAACACTAAGTGGCGCAGGACCTTTCACCGTTTTTGCCCCCACCAATGCTGCTTTCAGCAAATTGCCTGCAGGTACAGTAGACAAGCTTTTAAAGCCAGAAATGAAAGGTGATCTGACAAAAGTATTGACTTATCATGTGGTTGCCGGTGCTTTGAAATCGTCTGATTTAAAGGATGGCCAGAAGTTGAAAACTGTTCAGGGAAGTGAACTCACCGTTCACATTAAAGATGGTAAGGTAATGATCAATGGCGCGAATGTGGAAATTGCGGATGTTATTTCAAGCAATGGAGTTACCCATGTGATTGACCAAGTGCTGATGCCAAAAAAATAATTGAAATAATTTTTACAGGGCAATTACATGATTGTAATTGCCCTTTTTTTACCATTTATAATTGACCAAGCGCACCTTCAGAAACCACATTCTTGCTCAATTGTTTTTCAATGGCCGTATCGTATAATTCTTTCCAATACCCTATATCCCCCCAGGCCTCCTCATCTACTACTACACCTCCGGAAGTGACTTTTCCTATCAAAATATATGGAAATGGATTGAGCGTTTTTTTGAACTGCTCAATTTTATCCGGACGAACGCTTACCAGCACACGGCTTTGAGATTCACCGAACAAAAACGCATCTTTTCTTAAATTTTTATCAGTACTGATCGAAAACCCAAAGTGATCATCAAAACCGCTTTCACATAATGCTGCAAACAAACCACCTTCACTGAGGTCGTGGGCTGATTCCACTGCACTAACATGAATCAATTGTAAGATTTTCTGTTGCAACGCTACCTCCTCCTCCAATTCAAACCAGGGTGCAGGAGAATGCTCAACGGAACATAGGTGGAACAGGTAGCAGGAAGAATTCAGGTCATTGCGCATTGTACCAACTATAAAAATCAGGTCATCCTGGTTTCTGAAGTTCAATGTCATTTTCATTTCCAGGTCATCCACCAAACCCACCATACCTATCGTTGGAGTAGGATACACGGGCCCATCAGGGTTCTGGTTATAAAAGCTGACGTTGCCGCCAGTGACGGGTGTATCCAAACGCCTGCAGGCTTCACCCATTCCTTTTATGGCCTGAACAAATTGAAAATATACTTCAGGATCATATGGATTTCCAAAATTCAGGCAGTTGGTAACACCCAACGGCTTTCCACCGCTGCAAACAATATTTCTGGCAGCTTCGGCAACTGCTATCATCGAACCTTTATAAGGATCTGCATATACGTACCTGCTGTTGCAGTCTACTGTCACCGCCAGGCCCTTTCCTGTTTCCCTGACATATACTATGGCAGCATCACTCGGTGAATTGGTGGAAGTATTGGCTGTACCTACCATGCTATCGTATTGTCGGTAGATCCATCTTTTGGATGCTATGGCGGGGAGTACGATTAATTTTTTAGCCACGCTTTTCAGGTTCTGGGGTTGAGGTACAGATTGTAGATTGAATTTTTTTACCATTTCCAGGTAGCTAGGTGCCTGGTAGGCCCTGTCATATTGAGGAGCGCCACCTCCTAAAACTAGTTCCTGGGCAGGGATTTGCGCTTCCAGATTACCCTCCATAAAAAAACTGAGGTAACCATCCGTTGTCACCTCACCAATGACAGCACTTTCGAGTTCCCATTTGTCAAAGATTTGCTGTACTTCCTGCTCTTTCCCTTTTTGAACTACTACCAGCATTCTTTCCTGGCTTTCACTGAGCAATAACTCCCAAGCTTTCATTTTTTGCTGACGTGTAGGCACTTTATCCAGGTCAATGCGCATTCCTGTTCCACCTTTGGCACTCATTTCTGCGGTAGAGCAGATAATACCGGCTGCTCCCATATCCTGCATACCTACCACGCACCCAGTGGCAATAACTTCCAGGCAGGCTTCCAGCAATTTTTTTTCCTGAAAAGGGTCTCCTACCTGGACAGCAGGTAATTCATCACTACTTTCTTCTGTAATATCCGCAGACGCAAACGAAGCGCCGCCAATTCCATCTTTTCCGGTTGCACTCCCTACATACATCACTGTGTTACCCTCACCTTCTGCGGTAGCAGAAACCGTTTCTCCCACTTTTACAATTCCCACACTCATGGCATTTACCAGCGGATTGGTATGATAGCATGCATCGAAATAAATTTCTCCACCCACTGTGGGCACGCCAAAACAATTTCCATAGTGTCCAATACCATGTACAACACCTGCCAGCAAGTGTTGTGTTTTCTTTTCCTCGAGATTACCAAATCTCAAAGAATTCAGTGCAGCAACCGGACGGGCACCCATGGTAAAAATATCACGGTGAATGCCTCCAACACCAGTAGCCGCTCCCTGAAACGGTTCAATAGCAGAAGGATGATTGTGCGATTCAATCTTGAAAACCACGCCATAACCATCCCCGATATCCATTAACCCTGCATTTTCCTCCCCTGCTTTCACCAGCATCTTTCCCCCTTCCCTGGGAAGTGTTTTCAGCCATTTGATGGAATTTTTATAACTGCAATGTTCACTCCACATACCGGAAAAGGCACACAGTTCATTAAAGTTGGGGTGCCTTCCAAGTTTTATTTTTATCAACTCAAATTCTTCTTTGGTCAGCCTTAATTGCAGCGCTGTTTTTTCTGTTACTTCCATGTTGATTCAATCAATGGCAAAACTACAGTGCCTTCAGCAGGCAGGTGCTATTTTTTATGCTACCGGTTGTGGATAAGATTTTCTATTTTACGCCGACAAAAAAAAACTATTGGAGCATTTGCTTTTCCCTGTTTACCTGATTTTGTTTTCATGGCTGGTAACCAGGGTAAAATTCTTTACCTCTTCAGGACTGAATCATGCTCAACTGATCATTCTTTTTTTACTCAAGGTAATGGCGGGCATTTTTTATGGATGGATCGGTGTGTACTATGGAGAAATGGCACAAATGATTGATACCTGGGCCTATCACGTAGAAAGCCTGCAGGAATATCAGCTTTTGTTAACCGACCCTTTTTCGTTTTTTACCAATTTATTTCATACCAGTTACGAAAGCGGATATGCTAATTTTTTAACGACGCACAATTCGTGGTGGAATGATGTAAAAACGAATTTTCTGATCAAGATCTTGGCTATTTTTCAGTTGTTTAGTTTTGGACACTATTATGTCAATGTAATATTTTATTCTTTTCTGACTTTGTTTGGCCCTATAGCTATTTTCCGGGTCATGAAAGATGTGTATCCCACAAAAAAAATGTTAGTGTTGCTCACTACTTTCCTCATTCCCTCTTTTCTTTACTGGACCAGTGGTTTGCACAAAGAAGGCCTGATCTTCGTAGGCCTGGCCACCATGATCTATCATTTTTATTTTGGGTTCAGAGAAAAAAATTTTTCCTTTTCCAGGATCTGTTATATCCTTCTTGGCTTTGTGCTGGTGCTGATCTTGCGGAACTTTTTATTTTTAACCCTACTGCCTCCCTTAATTGCCTGGATGGCAACACAAAAAATTTCCATCAGGCCCATTTTTGTTTATCTGGCTGTTTCTGCATTATCCATCATCTTTTTTTTTACGGCTCGATATATAAATCCCAGGCTTGACTTCCCCGAAGCCACTGTAGTCAAACAACAAGAATTCCTGAAGCTGGGTGGCGGATCTGCAGTGGCGGTTACCACCCTGCAACCAGGGATCAAAAGTTTTATAGGTAACCTACCACAGGCACTTTCCCTTACCATGGTACGTCCCTATCCATCAGATGTGAGACACCTCCTTTCGCTGGCTGCAGCGCTCGAAATCAATTTTCTTTTACTTCTTTTTCTAATCTATCTGGTCTGGAGAAGAAAAGAAACTTCCATCACGTCTTTTATATTATTCTGCATTTTTCTTTCTCTGGGCGTTGTGCTGATGGTGGGATATACCGTCAATATATTAGGGGCTATTGTCCGTTACCGGAGTATTGTATTGCCACTTTTGGTGGTGCCCATGGTGGCAAATGTTGATTGGAACAGACCTTACCAACTTATCCTTATTAATATTAAAAAAATTACTAATATTTAATTTTCCCTAAGATTATCCAGTTAATTCTTAGATTACCACTTCATTATTGATAATAAAATTGACTTTATTAGGATTTTCTCCACAAATCAATAAAAAAAAGTCAAATATGGAGCAGTTTTAATTCCTTTGTCCAAATATTTATTTATGTCTCTTCGTTTTAGTGCACTTAACAATTTATTACATTCTGAAAAAACACAGCCTGAAGTGGCTTCGACCAAGATCACCGCAATTTTTGCAGAAAATGTATTTAAC
>JANLYU010000271.1:0-12791 GCA_031365785.1 Flavisolibacter sp.
ACCGGCATGAGGTAGGACCTACTGAAAATCAATTGTCCCCTCTCTCCTTCCATGAACCGGGCAAAAGCATGACCCAGTCCAAAATGCCTTTCCTTTAACACATACACCAAATCACGTACCAGCGGGTAGGTTTTGGTATAAATAAAATATTGTGTTGGCTGAACATACGCACCTGCACTATCCGTGCTTTCCAGGTACGCAATCCTGACCTTTTTCCGAAACGTCAATTGGGAAGTATCATCCTGATTCCCGATCCAGCTAAAACCCACAAACCCTATCGTGCCCGGCACCCTGCTCACATAATCTATCACCTCCTCGTTATTCTTTGCAGCTACCACATTTTTTCCAAGGCTATCCCCTTTCAATACCGAGTCCAGCATAAACCTGACAGTGCTGGTAGCCCTGGTACCATCAAATACGGGGAGTAGCTGTTCCCTGGATGTTCCATTCAATATTTCTTTTAGTTCCCCGATGCTGAAAAAAGTATCCTTCGAAGATGGATGAAGGATCACTGCAATGAGATCCCGTGCAATCAACATTTTCTGGGGGTCCACGCCAAGGGAATCTATGATCTTTTTTTGTTCCTCATTGGAATAACCTCTCGTTGCAATGACCATCCGCACAGATGAATCCATTAAGTCCTTCAAACATTCCGCTTCAGGTTTATAATGCAGGATAATTTTGGTATTGGGAAACTGCGATTCGTAAACCAACACTTCCTGGTCGATCACGGGCTTGAAAGACTCATCACAACTAATATGAATGATACCTCTGTCAAACCTGTCCTGCATGGCGGATCCGTCAATTGAACCACATCCTACGCTGAAGAAAATTAAAATCACCAACCAGCAGGCACCTGAAAGGCTTTCCATCATGTAAAATAATCCTTTTTATATCCCCTGTAGATCCTCCAGATTCCGTACGAAACAAACAAACCGCCGATCAGGTAATCTATACTCGAAGCACTCCTGTTGAAAACATTGATATGAAGTTTTTCATAGCTGAGAAAATATACACCCACCAGGAACAAAATGGTCCCCATCGTAAAATCCATCATGGCGCGGATCCTTGCTACCCTTCTTTGATGTTGCTGTTGATAGTCTTCCAGCATAGTTTCTTTATTGGGAGAAGCAATTTAAAGAAATTTATGCTCCTTCATTGATAAAAGTGTGTACCGCAATGGCGCTCTATTCAACACCTTATGAGATGCAATTACTAAAAATTTCCATAAGGCCTTGGGGAGTGGTTCAGCTGTGAAAGGCTACTCCTTACTTTTGCGATTCAATACAAATGATGAAAATTTTAATGGTATGCCTTGGAAATATTTGCCGGAGCCCGCTGGCTGAAGGCATTCTGGCCCATAAGGCTTTGAAAGCCGGACTTGACTGGAAGGTAGAGAGTGCGGGAACCAATGGTTATCATACGGGGGAAGCGCCTCACAGGTTATCCCAAAAAGTGGCGCTGCAGAATGGCATTAACATTGGTCAACAGCGGGCGCGCAATTTTGTAAAAGAAGACATGGGCAGGTATGACAGGATCTATGCCATGGCGGATGATGTGTTGGATGATATCAGGAAAATAGCCCGCGAAAAATTTGATCCTTTAAAAGTGGAGTTATTCATGAATGAATTGCATCCTGGCCAAAACCTTTCTGTTCCTGACCCCTGGTACGGGCCCGAACAGGGCTTTCATGAAGTGTACCTACTGATTAACGAAGTGTGTGAGACCATCGTTACGAAATATGGCACTCAGCCTAATCTGCCATTGCAGTAGGTTGTCTTTCTTCATTGAATAAAAATATATTTACACCCCATGGCGAACAGCAAAAAAGAAAGCGGTGGAAAACCCACTCTACCCCAGGGCATGAGGGATTTCGGACCGGATGTAGTACGGAAAAGAAATTTCATCCTGTCTACAATCAGGTCTGTTTTTGAATTGTATGGTTTCCAGCCCCTGGAAACACCTGCGATGGAAAACCTGGAAACACTGATGGGAAAATATGGGGAAGAAGGCGACAAGTTGATTTTCAAGATCCTCAATAACGGTCTGAATCATCCCGGTAAAGAGGTTCAGGCAAGGAATGAATTTGAAAAAGTGCTGGAAGGAAAATTCTCGGCAGGAATTACTGAACGTGCCCTGAAATATGACCTTACCATTCCCTTTGCCAGGTATGTGGCCATGAATCACGGGCAACTCACCTTTCCATTCAAAAGATACCAGATACAACCTGTGTGGCGTGCCGACCGACCGCAAAAAGGGCGGTACCGCGAATTCTATCAGTGCGATGCAGACATTGTAGGGAGTGATTCCCTGCTCAACGAAGTGGAATTTGTGCAACTGTACCAGGATGTATTTTCAAAACTTGGACTTTCCTCTTTTGAACTCCGGATCAATTCCCGAAAGATCCTGGCAGCACTATCTGAACTATGCGGAGGTCCGGAAAAAATGACAGACCTTACCATTGCTATTGACAAGCTGGATAAGATTGGATGGGAAGGCGTGAAGAAAGAATTGGAAAAAAGGGACCTGCAACCAGATGAGATCGGGGTCATAGAGGCGTACCTGCAAATCGAAGGCACCAATGAAAATAAACTGGAACAGCTACAACAACTTTTTAAAAATTCGGAAACCGGTACAAAAGGGATAGCAGAAATTCAACAGGTGCTTTCCAGCTTTACTCAACATCCGCCACTTGTTGACCTAACGCTTGCCCGGGGATTGAATTATTATACAGGGATCATTTTCGAAGCCAAGGCACCTCCTTCTGTGACAATGGGTTCTATTGGAGGTGGAGGCCGTTATGATGATCTTACCGGGTTGTTTGGTGTTTCCGGTATTCCGGGAGTGGGAATATCTTTTGGTGTGGATCGGATCTATGATGTGCTGGAAGAATTGAAGCTTTTTCCGACTGCCCTTGAAACTGGTACCAGGGTTTTATTCTTTCACCTGGGAAATGATGAAAGCAAATGCGCTTTTTCACTGTTGCAACAGGTAAGGAAAAAAAATGTGCCTTCGGAAATTTTTCATGAAGAAGCCAAATTTGACAAGCAATTCAAATATGCTGAAAAGAAACGGATCCCATTTGTAGTGATCATTGGTTCCAAGGAAATGGAGGCCGGAACAGCCATTATCAAAGATCTCAGAACCGGGGAGCAAAAGACAGTTAACCTGGAAAGAGTCTCCGAATTTTTGTTTATTTGAAGTTCATTAACCATTATACATATACAATGAAAAGTAACCTGTTTCTGATTTCTTTGATAGCGGTGTCTCTGTTTTTTACAACCTGTAAAAATTCCGGGAAAACCGACCTTCCTATACCTAAAGATGCCGTGATGGTGATGCACATCAACACCCGCTCACTGACATCCAAACTAAGTTGGAAAGACATCAAAGAAACCAACTGGTTTCAGGAAATGGCTGCCGATGAAAAAGATTCAGTAACGAAAAAGATACTGGAGAATCCTGAAAAATCCGGTGTGGATCTGACCTCCGACCTTGCATTTTTCATGAAGAAGCAGGGAAAGGGAGGATATATGGTTTTTGAAGGAAAGCTTAAGGATGCTGATGCGTTTGAAACTATGGTCACTGGCATGAAAAAAAATATAACTGTGCAAAAGGATGGTGACATCAAATATGCTTCCCTTGGCCAAACAGCTCTTTTGACCTGGAACGGTTCCAGATTTTTTGTAATTAACGATGCGCCTTTCTTCGCCCAGGCAAGTCCATTCGGTAACCGCAATTACGGTAATCCTAACAGTTCTTTCACTACTGACAGCTTCCGGTTATTTACTAAGAACCTCCTGAGTCTGAATGAAGATAACAGTATCGGTAAAGATGACCGTTTTAAGGAAATGATGAAAGAAAAGGGAGATGTTCACGTATTTTTCAATACTGACCAGTATTATTCTTCCCTGGGAGGAGGCATGATGTCCATGCTGAAAATGAATACGCTTTTTCAAGGCAATGCCTCTACCATGACGCTGAATTTTGAAGAAGGAAAAATTGTAGCGACTTCAAAAGGTTACTTCGGCAAGGAAATGGCCAAAGTGATGGATCAGTTCAAAACAAAAAAAGTGGAGGCTTCTGTCATCAACAGGATACCTTCCAAAGATGTGGTTGGCGTACTGGCAATGAATGTTGACCCTGCCGGTATCAGGGAATTTTTAAAAGTGACGGGGTTTGACGGAATGGCTAATGGTTTCCTGGGAGATATGGGGTACAGTCTCGACGAATTACTACAGGCAACCAATGGCGAATTTGTAGTGGCGGTGACAGATTTACAAATGAAAAAACAGGAATTCATCCAGCCTGCTCACTACCAGCAAAATACACCTAATAGGTATGCAAGGTCCTCACCGGATATGAAAATACTTTTTGCATCTTCTGTCAATGACAGGAAATCATTTGATAAACTACTAGGAATAGTGAAAGAAAAAATGGGAGAAGGCCCGATGCAAAAAATAAATTATAAAGTTTCCAACGACTGGTTTGTGGCCGGAAATAACGCTTCCTCCGTGGATGGATTCCTGGCAGGAGGAAATAATCATATTCCATTCGCCGACAAGATCAGCGGACATTCGTGCGGGATGTTTGTTGACCTTCAGAAAGTGTTTAGGGCATTCGGAACGGATTCTAAAAACGCATCTGATTCCGCCCTCTACCTGGCATCTTTGAATATGTGGCAGGATGTGGAGGCTACTATGGGTGAATATAAAAATGGAACGATCACTGGTAATTTTACCATTAACCTGATGGATAAATCCATGAACAGCCTGAAACAGATCAACCGGTATGCGCAGCAACTTTCAGCAGCAAAGAAAATGCGCATCCCTGCCAATGATATGATGCTCGATTCGATTCAGAACCTAACACCTGTTCCACCCCAGGCCAATCAATGATTTCCTTTTTATAAAGCTACGGCTCACCACGTAGCATGGTGGTGGGGGCTTTCAACTTTGAAGATGGATGTACAAATTGAACAATTATTACCCGATTATTTTGATGAAACCAGAAAACTAACTTCCGAAATCTGGGGGAAAAAAATTCGGATAGAAAAAGGTGAATTCATCAAGATTGTAGCCCCATCCGGGAGCGGGAAAACTTCACTGATGCATTTCCTGTATGGAATCCGGAGTGAATACAAGGGTACTATTTCCTATGACGATGAAGATATCCGTGCGTTGGGACCAGAAGATTTTGCTCACTACAGGCAGTCACATATCAGTATGGTTTTCCAGGACCTCAGGTTGCTGCCCGAACAAACGGTTTATGAGAATGTGGATATCAAACGCCAGCTTTATCCTTTCCACCCTCCGGAAAAGATCCGCGAAATGGCAGAACAGCTGGGCATTGCATCCAAACTTGAAACCAAATTGAAAACGTGTTCCTATGGCGAACAACAACGCGTAGCGATCATCCGTTCACTCATGCAGCCCTTTGATTTTTTACTGCTCGATGAACCTTTCAGCCATTTGGACAACAACAATTCCGAGATCGCCATGAAACTCATGATAGAGGAAGCCAAACATAGGAATGCAGCCATCATCTTTGCTGACCTGGAAAGGATCGATTATTTTCCGTTTACCAAATTATTTCACTTATAATTTCTCATGTCCCCCGTTTCCTTCCAACCGATAAAACAATTATTACAAACCGGGACCAATTCAGTTTCACGCTGGCTATCTTATATCGGACTGGGTATTGGGGTGCTGCTGCTGCTTTGTTCCATTCAAATGTATGTGAACATACAGGATCTTCTGGGCAAGAACACCATTCGCAAGAACGGATCCGATTTTATTTCGATCACCAAAACCGTTACGAATGAAACCATGGGTCAGCCTGAAAAAAATCTTTTCCGTCAACAGGAGATCGACGAGCTCAAAAAACAAAAATTTACCGAAGACGTGGCGCCACTCATTTCCAACCAGTTTCGTGTACAAATGAGCGCCGGGGCGATCCTGACTTTTAAAACAGACCTTTTTCTGGAAAGCCTCCAGGATGATTTTATCGACACCGTACCCCCTTCTTTTCATTGGGAAGAAGGGCAGATGCATCTACCGGTTATCATTTCTTCTGATTTTTTGGAAGCTTATAATGTTTTTGCGCCCGGCCAGGGACTGCCTCAGGTTTCACAGGAAACAGCTACTAATATTCCTGTGGAAATTTCCTGTTCAGGAAAAGGTTTACAAGCCAATTTTACCGGAAGCGTGGTAGCATTCTCCGACCGGATCAATTCCGTGCTGGTACCTAAAAGCTTCCTGGAATGGGCGAATAAAAACCTGGGAGAGCATACCTTACAAGGATTTGCCAGGTTATACATCAAAACCAAAGACGCTAATGATCCTGATCTGATCACTTACCTGGATCAGAAACACTATAAAGTCAATAAGGATAAAATTAAATTCGGAAGAACCAAGCAGACCTTGCAGGGAATATTCAGCGGGCTTGGAATTTTTGGTTTACTGGTGGTGGTGATGGCGATGATGCTTTTTTCATTTTATCTCCAGCTGGTGATCGCACGCAGCAAAGAAAGCCTTCAGTTATTATTACTTCTTGGTTATTCACCGCGGTGGCTGGGGAGTCAGGTATCGAAACAATTCATTCCTGTTTATATCATGATCGTTCTGGCCTCATTGACTATCACCCAGGCCATGCAGTGGTGCTTCAGGCAGTATGTGATGAATAGCCGGCCTGACATCTCTTCTCTGATTCACTGGACCGTGGTGGCAACTGCGGTGGTGCTGGTAATGCTGTCTATTTTCAGCAATTTCAGGCTGGTAAAAAATCTATTGCATCGTTTATCCTGATCATTTGATATGCAGGGTAAAATAGTTGAGCGAGGAATCGAACTTTCCGTCATTGCCCGGATGAACATAACGGTATCCTGTACGGAATGAAGCATGCCTGTTTTCGCGCCAATACCGATTGGTATTGTCAATGCCTTTATAATATTGCCAGCCATACAATTGCCTTGGAATATTCTCTTCATAGTTGATCGGCTGGAGTTCCTGTACCGAATCATTGGTGTGTACAAAATAAAGCTGGGCACCTCCAGGATAATAAAAATATTGCTGCTCATTGCCCCCGCTATCTGTTTTTCTTTCCATCCTGCTGAATTTCTTGGGCACCATCAGGGTTGCCTGTTTCATCACTCCATTTTCAGTATAATGGAAATTGCTTTTCCTATACACCTGGCAGGAAAGCAAGAAGAAACATAAACACACCCATTTCATCCTATCTGTCAATTGTATCATATACTAGTAAGCTGATATTCCGGTTCTCTGGAAACACCTGTTCCGGTTTAACGAATGCAACTACAAGATTCAACGCTCCACCATATCGGCTTGGTCCAACACCGACTATTCAAACCCGCTCAAAAATAATACTGGCGCCCTGGCCTACACCCACACACATGGTAGCCAGTCCATATTTGCGTTTCGACCTTTGCATTTCATGAACCAGCGTGGTAGAAATCCGGACCCCGCTGCATCCCAATGGATGTCCCAGCGCAATAGCGCCACCATTTACATTCACCATTGAAGGATCCAGTCCAAGATCCTGGATGCATGCCAAAGACTGGGAAGCAAATGCTTCGTTCAGTTCTACCACATCCAGGTTGCCGATGGAAAGGCCGGCCCTTTTTAATGCTTTCCGGGTGGCCGGCACGGGACCTATACCCATAATAGAAGGATCCACTCCGGCAACGGCCATGGAAATAATTTTTGCAAGAGGCGAAAGGTTGTATTTTTTTACTGCTCCAGCGCTCGCCAAAAACATGGAAGCGGCACCGTCGTTAATACCCGATGAATTACCTGCTGTTACGGTACCTCCTTTTACAAAAGCTGCTTTCAATGCTGAAAGTTGATCCAGTGTGGTTTTTCTTGGATGCTCGTCGACATCAACCATTTGAAGTTGCCCCTTTTGATTTTTGACTTCGACACCGGTGATTTCCTTTTTCCAAATCCCCTTTCTTCCAGCTTCAAAATATTTTTCCTGCGATTGCATAGCGAAAAGGTCCTGAGATTCACGACTAATCTTCCATTGACTGGCCACATTCTCGGCCGTTTCACCCATGGTAAAAGGGTAATGGATATCTGATAATCGGGGATTGATAAACCGCCATCCAAGGGTCGTATCCACGATTTCCGCAGTGCGTTGGAAAGGCAGGTTTGATTTGGGCATCACAAAAGGCGCACGGGTCATGCTTTCCACTCCGCATGAAATGATGAGTTCTGCATCACCACAACTAATCTGCCTGGAACCTTCCATGATGGCCTGTAAACCCGACGCGCACAGCCGGTTTACAGTACTACCGGCTACCGTTACCGGCAAACCGGCAAGCAAAGCAGCCATGCGGGCTACATTACGGTTATCTTCCCCGGCCTGGTTGGCATCACCTGCGATCACTTCTTCTATTTCATTGAGATCTATTGACGAATTCCTTGATAATAATGCCCTGATCGCATGAGCCAGCAAATCATCGGGGCGAACGGCACCCAACACACCACCGTATTTTCCAATGGGTGTACGCACCGCATCTATTACAAAAACTTCATTCATTTTGTGGATTTGGAAAAAAAATACCTGGCCATATTTTTTAATTCAGGTAGCCATTATCTGTGGGTGGTAGGGTGTTTTTCCTGGGACGTATCACAGCTTCCTGAAGGGCAACTATTTTTTCTCCGTCAAGGATCACATCACCGGCTTCGATATGAATTCCTTTGATCTTCCCGTTACTCCCCCTGATAAAATAAGCGATACCACTGTAAGACGGGATGCTGAAGGTGTCCTTTTTCGAAAATTTGAATGATGCATTGCCAATGGAAGAAGTGGCATTGAGCACCCCACTGTCTAAAGTAATATCTACCCTTTCAGTGGCGCTGCCATCCGGAAATTTAAAACTTCCCTGGTATTCTTGTAAAACTGCACTGTCTGTTTGCGCTACTGCATAAAAAGAAATCATACAAAAGAATAATATCAACAAAATGGAACTTTTCATTCGAAGTATATTTTAAATTTAAATATAGATGATTTTTGTTGCTGGCGTTGAACCGTTGGCAACTGGTTAACAATACAACTACTCCTCCTGAACTATCTTTGCAGGATCGCAGAAAATTTAAATACAACACTTCGCCCTGGTACCAATATCAGGCAGCTAAGTCTGTCTGACCTGGAGCAGTTTTTTATTTCTCAGGGAGAAAAAAAATTCAGGGCTACCCAGGTCTGGGAATGGCTCTGGCAAAAACATGCACCTTCTTTTGCTGAAATGACCAGCCTGAGTAAAGAACTTCGTCAGAAATTGGGTGAAACCTTTACCCTTCCTGCCCTCGTTGTAAATGCCACTCAGTACAGTGCTGACGGAACTGTAAAATCAAGTTTCAAAACACATGATGGGCATTTGTGCGAAGGAGTTTTGATACCCACAGATAACCGTTTCACGGCCTGTGTTTCCTCTCAGATAGGTTGTTCATTGAGTTGCCGGTTCTGTGCAACCGGCTACATGGACAGAAAAAGGAACCTTGACTTCGACGAAATTTTTGATGAAGTGGTTTTGCTCAACCAGCAAAGTGAAAAAGTGTTTGCGAAAAAACTCAGCAACATTGTTTTTATGGGCATGGGTGAGCCACTCCTTAATTATAAAAATGTATTGCATTCCATTGACAGAATTTGTTCTGAAGACGGGTTAGGCATGAGCCCAAAACGCATCACTGTATCCACGGCAGGGGTAGCCAAGCAAATCAGGCAGTTGGGAGATGACAAGGTTCGTTTCAAACTGGCACTATCTCTTCACGCCGCTAATGACAACAGGCGCAATGAAATTATGCCTATCAATGAAAGTAATAACCTGCAGGCGCTAACGGGTGCGCTGAACTACTTTTACCAACAAACAAAGAATGAGATCACCCTGGAATACATTCTCTTCAATCATTTCAATGACAGTATTCTTGATGCAGGTGAACTGATAAAAATTTACAGACAGGTGCCTGCTGACCTCGTCAATATTATCGAATATAACCCCATCGATTTTGCAAAATTTGAGAAGCCATCTGAAGAAAAAGTGCAACTGTTCATGGATTATCTGGCAAAGCATAAAGTGAACGCACGCCTTCGGAGAAGCCGGGGTAAGGACATTGATGCTGCTTGTGGTCAGCTGGCCAATAAAAATTAGGATGATCACCTAGCTTTCCTGAAGACCGCGAATTCTTAACCATAATTAACCGTGACTGTTTCTTTCCGGTTAAACTTCATAAAGGAGGCCAAGTCTTAAAAGAGTCACTTCAAACAATAAATTATGAAAAATTTCATCATCGGCACCTTAACTTTTATGATGTTCAGTGGGGTAGTCAACGCGCAAACCAGAGATACCACACGACTACACCATTCGCATCATGCAAATTTAGCCAGTCAGCTTCAACTTACCACAGAACAGAAATCGCAATTAAAATCCATTCACGACCAGAAACGCCAGGAATTGGAAGCTTTGAAAAACAAATCCCTTTCGCCCGATCAGCAAAAAAAACAAAGCAAAACACTCAGGAAAAAATACCGAGAACAAGTGCAATCTGTATATACACCTGCACAGAAAGAGCAACTCAGGCAGTTGAAAATGAAAGCCGCAAAGTCAGGAAAAGAAAGAAGCGGAGAAGCCCCAAAGGGTTCATCTGCAAAACATGATCATTTCAGCCACATGGGTCATGACCTCCACCTCTCTACTGACCAGAAAGAAAGAATGGAAAAGCTGAGAAGTGAATCAAAAAGCCAGGTGGACCTTGTCAAAAACAACCAGGCATTGAGCACAGAAGAAAAGAATGTCAGGATCCAGGAGATCAAAAAACAACAACGCCAACAAATAAACAGTGTCCTGACAGCTGAGCAATTGGCAAAAAGGAAGGCACACCATAAGGATCAAAAGGATTCCCAATAATCATCCACCCATCAAATTGGCCGCCCTGTGGGCGGCCTTTTCTATTTTTGCCAAATGAAGAAAAAATCAGGCTTCGAAAAATTCATCACCAGGGAAAAAAAAGGTGCTGTAAAAAAAGAAGAGATCAGGCAGGAGAAAAAACAAGTTACCCGTGAACGGAAGGAATTTTTTGAAAAGAAAAGGGCAGCAGCGAAAACTCCGGTAACACCTGCTGCGGCGATGCAAAAGCCTGTGATAAAAAGACCGGTTGAAGAAAAAATGCCGCTCAATAAATATATGGCGCACAGTGGCATTTGTTCGAGAAGAGATGCTGTTGACTTCATCAAAAATGGTAAAGTAAAAGTAAATGGCAGCGTCACGACGGAACCCGGATTCAAGATATCTCCTACGGATGAAGTAATATATAATGGAAAAAAAATCTCACCCGTAAAAGATCTTGTATACATTCTGATGAATAAGCCCAAAGACTTCATCACCACCACCGATGACGATAAAGGGCGAAAGACGGTCCTGGACCTGATCAAAAATGCCACACGCGAAAAAGTGTATCCTGTTGGTAGGCTCGACAGAAATACATCCGGAGTTTTATTATTGACTAATGATGGCGAACTCACACAAAAACTCACGCATCCAAGTAATGAAATCAAAAAATTATATGCCGTTACGCTGGACAAACCGCTCACTAAAAATCATTTTGAAGAGATCCTGAAAGGAGTCCCTCTGGAAGATGGGGTGGCACATATAGATACACTGGCATTTACAGATCATGCCGACAAAACACAAATTGGTATTGAATTGCATACCGGTAGAAACCGGATTGTCCGGCGCATATTTGAACACTATGGATATGATGTAAAAAACCTGGACAGGGTGATCTTCGCCGGACTCACCAAGAAAAACGTAGAAAGGGGTAAATGGCGTTTTTTGTCAGAAAAAGAAGTACGAGACCTGAAATATTTCAAAAAGGGAAAATCCTGAATGATTCGTGATTGAAGTGATGAAAGACTTTCTGAAATAACCCTCACCATTTTCGATTACCCCTCCCTTTCTTCCATGATAAAAATAGACGCCCATATTATTTTCGAGGATAACGAATTGGTAGTTATTAATAAACCTTCAGGATTATTAACCATTCCCGACCGGGAAGGAAAGGAAGTTTCTCTGAAGAAAATGCTGAAAGAAAAATATGGCGACATTTTTACCGTGCACCGCCTGGATAAGGAAACCAGTGGCCTTGTGGTTTTTGCCAAGAATGAAATGGCTCATAGGGAATTGTCTCTGCAGTTTGAAAACAGGACCACCACAAAGATCTATGTGGGCCTGGTCCTGGGAATTCCAACAGAATCCACTGGCATGATCGATGAACCCATTTCAGAACATCCTTCCAAAAAGGGGTTCATGACCGTTTATAAAAAAGGAAAGGAAAGCCGTACAGGTTATGAACTACTGGAAAAATTCAGGTTTTTTTCCTGGATGAGGTTTAATATTCAAACAGGCCGCACCCACCAAATTAGGGTCCATATGAAGCACTTGGGTCATCCTGTTGTATGTGACCCACTTTACGGCGATGGTAAACCTGTGTTGATTTCCACCTTGAAAAAGAAAGCCTATAAATTATCCCGGGAAGCAGAATCAGAGCAGCCAATACTGTCTCGTCTGGCCCTGCACGCAGCACACTTACAGTTTGAATTACTGAATAAAAATTTTACGCTCGACGCGGAACTCCCTAAAGACCTGAAGGCCACACTCCAGCAATTGAGGAAACATCAATAGCGCCTCTCTTCAGACTATCATCTTCTCAAGGAATGAAGACCTAATGCAATTATTCCGGAACAGGCGTATACCTTAAATAAGGTTTTACAATTTT
>JANLYU010000292.1:0-2235 GCA_031365785.1 Flavisolibacter sp.
GTAAGAAAAGAACTGCTTTACCGAAGATTTGCAGATAAGTGGCATCTGTGCTATAAAGCAGAATGTCTTATGAGTAACCCTGTAAACTTCCGTACTTATTTCGCTGATGCGGTTACTGGTGAAGTGTTATTGCAATACGACAGCCGGTCAAAAGTATCAACTCATAAACATGATTATGGTTATTCTGCAAATGAGAGTAATGTAGCTGCAACCGCAACTGGCAATTCTATCTACTCCGGAAATGTAAGCTTCACATCCGAGAAGGTGACCAATCGCCTTTTCACACTCTCACAAACCAACAGGCGAATCGCGGTATTAAATATGTACAGTGTACCTACAACCAGCGCGGGAACTACCGCCGCATCAGTGTTTGTAAATTCAAGAAGCAATGGATGGACAAAAGTATGCAGCAAGCTGCAAAGTTTAACAGTAGAAAAAGTAAATAACACCTGGAAAGATGCCGGTGAAGACGGCAATGCCCCGGATCTGTACGTGCGTATTAAAGACGAATCAAATGCTTTATTTTACAGGACACCCACTCAGAATAATGTACCCATTGCTCAGAATGGTAGTGTGGCGGTAGGTTTTACTTTGGATAATATCAGGCTGCTGACTAATACCACCTATACACTGGAGATAGTAGATCAGGATGCAAATAGTCCTGCAAATGACGACGTGGTATTGAGCTATACCTTTCAACAGATCTTTACACCAACCAGGATAAATGGAAATGGTGGCACTATCGCCAACTTAGACGGTATAAGGGATACCAGTGGCGCAATTGATGCTATGTTTGCTGCAGAAAAATCATTTGATTTTTACTCATCGAAATTTGGCAGATCAGGCTATAATGGAACGGGTACCAGCAATGCCCCGATTTTTTTGCACGGCATTCCTACTGATGGAGACTTCGACAATGCATTTATGACGCCCGCGCCATCCAACCAGATGTTCCTTATGGATGGAAATGGTAATACCCGTACTTCTATGGCTGCACCTGATATTGTAGCGCATGAATTTACCCATGGCATAATCAATAATAATGGTAGGGGTGGTTTAGAACTGACTCCCGGAACAGAATCTTTTGGCATTGCAGAATCATTCTGCGATATTATGGGGGTAACTATTGAAGCCTTTGCCCGTAATGGTCTGGTTGATTTTACGATGGGCGAAAGGACATTCAGGCTGCCAGGAAGATTTGACCGGTCACTTGAATTCCCAAAAGCAACGCGCGACCCAAATACATACCTTGGAGATTTCTGGAATGTATTGGATGAACATACCACAGCCGGTGTACAGAACAGGTGGTTTTATTTATTATCGCAAGGGGGCACAGGGAATATAGATGAATCGGCCTCCAATCCTGTTTACCAGGTACCCCCTATAACGGTGGATAATGCCATGCGGCTGGCATTTGAAACATTCATGTTTCACCTCACGCCTTCAGATGGTTACCCCGAAACTTATCTTGCCAGCCTTGACGCTGCCAGAGCAATGGGCCATGATGAAACCACTGAGTTCTTTCGTGCAAACAGGGAGGCATGGTTTGCCGTAGGTGTTGCGCCTAAAGTTGAGATCGATGACTTTACACCTGATCATGGAAGTGAGGGTACGCCAATTACTATTCATGGCAGTGGATATTCAGGCGTAAGCTTTGTAATATTTGGTGGGGATATTGTAGTGGGTCCTTCAAATTTTACTGTTATAAACGATCAGACTATTCAACTAAATGTTCCTGCCGATGCTGAAACAGGACCTATTAAAATTGTAGCGGGTTACGACACTGCGGTATCTGTTTCCGATTTCGTTGTTGGCTGCGATGTGCCATTAACGGTTGAAGCTACAAGTACCGATGCGACTACCTTCGAAATACTCGTTACAGCAGGTGGAGAATCACCTTTCTCTTACTCACTTAACAACGTTGATTTTCAATTGTCAAATGTATTTTCAGGACTGAACCCTGGCATTCATACTGCATTTGTAAAAGACGTTCATGATTGCCGTGGTCAGACAACTTTTGAAGTGAGAAGCCCTTTACAATGCAATGTACAGTCGGGCTCTGGTGGACAGGGAACTACTTTCATCAGACAAATTCTTGGAACGACGGCAGGACGTGTTAATGTAGAGTACCAGATGTTTAGCATTCCTGACCAAATGGATATTATCTACAATGGAGTACAGGTAGAGTCAACTAATGGGCTTGTTTCCGGGCCGGGTACACTCACATTTGATTAT
>JANLYU010000301.1:0-3939 GCA_031365785.1 Flavisolibacter sp.
CCTAATGCCTGAATGCCCCAAACAGGAGGCTTAAGATTTTGAGGACTTCTTCGACCATCTTCCACGTGAAAAAGAAGGCTTCAGAAGGCGGCTTGGTGATGGGCTTATTGAAGCCGTACTACATTCAGATACAGGAGCAGGGGAATGCTGCCCGCGATATTAAGTACGACTCCAAAGACAGCCTTGCCTTTTTAGGTCAGGGAAGTAACTTTCAAATTATTGGCGGCTCCGGTTTTACCAAAGGCTGGAGCGAATTAAAAATAAAGCCGGGTGTGTTTTTAAAAACATCCCTTCGATTCGATTTCGGTCGTTTTAACGAAACCATCCAAGCGCTGGAGATTGGTATGAGTGTAGATGCCTACGCCTCCAAAATTCCGCAGATGGTTTACAATCCTTCGCAGCAACTCTTCTTCCAGGGCCACTTTGCGCTTGTATTTGGGCGCCGGAAATAACCTATTTTTGTACGCTAAATTTTTCCCTTTATCATTTGCGTTTTGCGTTGTTCTTAAAGCGCGGTAACGATGAAGGGAGAAGGGTAAATCCCTCTTTAGAATGATTGAACTTCCCATTGTACAAGGCGAACAAAAGCGAACCAAACCCGATTGGTTGCGGGTAAAGCTTCCGATTGGTGAAAGCTATAAGAACGTGCGCAATTTGGTCGACACCCATAAGCTTCACACCATCTGCGAAAGTGGTAACTGCCCTAATATGGGTGAGTGCTGGGGTGCGGGCACTGCCACGTTTATGATTCTGGGAAATGTATGCACCCGCAGTTGTGGATTTTGTGCCGTGGCTACCGGCCGTCCCGATGCCGTCGATTGGGATGAGCCCCAACGGGTGGCTGAAGCCATCAACCTGATGAAGGTAAAACACGCGGTGATTACTTCCGTCGACCGTGATGAGCTGAAAGACGGCGGCTCCATCATTTGGTATAACACTATCAAGGCTGTGAAAGCGCTAAATCCGGATACAACGCTGGAGACATTGATTCCTGATTTTAAAGGGCAGAAAGAAAATATTGAACGCATTATTGACGCGTCGCCTGAAGTGGTATCGCACAATATAGAAACAGTGGAGCGCCTTACGAGGCAGGTGCGCATCCAGGCCAAATATTGGAGAAGTATGGAGGTGATCAGAACCCTGAAACAAGGGGGGATGCGTACGAAAAGTGGAATTATGCTGGGTTTGGGTGAAACTAAAGAGGAAGTCATTCAAACACTTACTGACTTGTCCCATGCAGGTTGCGATGTAGTAACCATTGGGCAATATCTCCAGCCCACAAGAAAGCATCTTCAGGTACAACGCTTTGTACATCCGGAAGAATTTGCATCTTATAAAGAAATTGGATACGGACTTGGATTAGATTATATCGAAAGCGGGCCACTGGTCCGATCTTCCTACCATAGTGAACGGCATGTGCTTCCTGGGATCGGAAAAAAAGAATGGGAACAATCGCGGATAACTCAAAAGAATTGATCTGTTTGTTTACTTTTAGGAAGTGAAGTGCCCGCGCAACAAATTTTTAATCCTCTTTCTTCTTTTACTGATTCAGTTCCACGCCGCGCTGGCACAATACATTCTCAATGGTTCTGCTAAACAAATTACCTGTAACTGTTATACGATTACGCCCCCATTACAAACATTAAGTGGTAGTGTTTGGAACAGCAATAAAATTAGTTTAAACAACCCTTTCGATTTCTGGTTCAAAGTTTTTCTCGGATGTAATGACATTGGAGCAGACGGAATCGTTTTCATTTTGCAGCCTTTGAGTACCAGTGTGGGTACAACAGGTGAAGGAATGGGTTTTGGAGGGGTAACACCTTCCATTGGCATTGCCCTTGATACTTATCAAAATTTCAATTTAAATGACCCCTGGTTCGATCATATCAGCATTCAGTCGAATGGAAACATCAATCACAACAATGACCTGGCAGGTCCGGTTCCCATTTCAGCTACTGATAATAATGTGGAAGATTGCCAGTGGCACCGCTTACGCATCACCTGGGATCCTGTAACCAAATGGCTGAAAGCTTATTTTGATGACGTGTTAAGAGTGCAAAAGCAAATTAACCTGGTAACCAGCATTTTTAATAATGATCCATTTGTTTTTTGGGGATTTACCGGAGCCACTGGTGGCCAGGTGAACCTCCAGCAATTTTGTACAGCACTTGACCCCGATTTTTCGACTGGCGCCACGGCCAATGGAGGATGTGTAGGACAAGCCATTCCATTTTCTGATAAATCCACTTCTTTTGCACCCATAGCAAACTATAACTGGAACTTTGGAGACGGGCAAACAAGTTCACTCGTACAACCACTTCCACACGTATATGCGCAACCCGGAAATTATAATGTTTCCTTGAAAATAAAAGGGTTGGACGGATGTGAAACAGATACCGTGAAAACCGTAGTGATCGGATCTGTTCCGATTGCTCAAATTTCACTCAGGGATACCTGCTTTAATCATCCTGCAGCGCTTACATTTTCATCGCAGAATTTCGGAGTCCGTTACCAATGGATGCTGGATGGTAATTTGTTGTCCACCAATAACTTTCCTCCTGTAACCAATTACCCGGTGGGAAGTCATACGATACAACTTTTAATTACCTCTTTATACCAATGCGGAATTCCTGCTGCTGCCAGTGCCACCTTTTCCATTTTTCCTAACCCTCAAATAGAAGTTACTTCAAACCAGATTTGCAATTCATTTAATTTTCAGGGTAAGCAAACAAATAATAATACCTCCATCAGCCAATGGAATTGGGATTTCGGAGATAATAAGTATTCTACTCTTTCCTCTCCGCAACATGTTTATCCCTATGGACAGTTTTCTACCAAAACTTGGGTAGTAGCCACAAATGGCTGCAGTTCTGATACGACCGTGAGCAAGGTCAGTATTCAAACGCCTGTGGCAATTGCAGGAAAAGATACCGTATTCATTAAAGATTATCCTTTTCAAATTCATGGTTCTGGGAATGGCAATTTTCAATGGTCACCTGATACAGGCCTTGATCAAACAGATGTGGCTAACCCAACAGGCAAATTGTTAACTGACCAGACTTATATGCTGACAGTTACCACCTCCCAGGGCTGTGTGGCTAGTAATGCGGTTAAAGTTCGCGTGATGTCAGGTCCGGCGGTGTATGTCCCTTCAGGATTTACACCCAATGGAGATGGTTTGAATGAAGTGCTCTTACCGGTATATGTAGGCGTTTCTAAACTGAAATCATTTTCTGTTTACAACCGGTGGGGACAATTAGTATTCTCCACAAGTGATCCGAGACAGGGATGGGATGGAAAAAAACAAAGGCAATTACAAGCCATTGGTACTTATGTCTGGATCATTTCAGGAGAAAATATTTTGCAGCAACCCATTCAAATGAAGGGCACGACCACCATCATTCGATGAGCTCTATGGAGCTGATGATTCCTGGTTATTTTCATTTTCTATCAGCAATATCAAAAGTTTACCATCCCAACAATGATGAGGATACGTTACGTTATCATTCCCTGATTTCCCATACCAGAGCGCTGGCACCTAAAATAGCTGCATCTGCTTCTTTCAATTCGCTGAATATTAATTTCACTTTATTCTGAAAAATGGGCAACAGGTTTTTTTCCATATGTTCCCTTGTAGGGTCTAGTATCAGGTCCCCGGCCTTGATCACCCCTCCGAACAACACTATCGCTTCTGGTGAAGAAAACATAATGAAATTGGCCAGTGCTTCACCTAGAATCTGACCAGTAAAGCGGTATACGTTCTGGGAGATTTTGTCGCCCGCCAGAGCCATATCACAGATAACTTTAGAATCAATATCCTTTGCGTTATACTGGCGTAATTTGCTGTGTTCCGTACTTTCCTTCAACATCTCAAGGGCTGTGAGAACAATGCCGGTAGCCGAACAATAAGCTTCAAGGGTACCATACAATTTGGTAGCC
>JANLYU010000321.1:0-3292 GCA_031365785.1 Flavisolibacter sp.
TCCGGCAGTTCTTCTTCAGTGCTTTCCAGGTGTTGCAGTATTCGGCACTGAAGGAAAGCAGGGATGATCAATTGCGTGCTATTGCAGAAAAATCATTGAAGGAAGCCACTTACCATCTGCGATGGAGTAGTGAATGGGTGATCAGACTGGGAGATGGAACAGAGGAAAGCAGGCGTCGCATGCAGGCAGCGCTTACAGACCTGTGGAATTATACCGGTGAATTGTTTCAGCCTGCGCCTTACGAACTTGCTTTGACTGCTGAAGATGATTGCATAGACCCTGCATCTTTAAAAAAAAGCTGGCTGGTGAAAGTGGAAGAGGTGCTGACAGCAGCTACATTTTCGGTTCCGCAAAATGGCTGGATGCAAAGTGGAGGTAAGCTGGGAAAACATTCTGAACAACTGGGTTTTCTACTCGCAGAAATGCAATACATGCAAAGAACTTTTCCCAACGAAACCTGGTAATGTCCAAAGAGCAGGAAATATGGAAACATTTGGAAAACGTCAAGGATCCCGAGGTACCTGTATTATCTGTAATTGATTTGGGCATCATTCGTGATGTTAGCGTGGAGGGTGAAGAGATCAGGATCACTATTACGCCTACTTATTCGGGATGTCCCGCGATGGACGTGATCAGCATGGATATTCGTTTGAAATTAATAGAAAAAGGGTTTAGGAAGGTGGTGATTCTCCAATCACTTTCCCCGGCATGGACTACTGATTGGATGAGTGAAAGCGGAAAAGAAAAATTAAAAGCTTATGGTATTGCACCCCCACATCCCACGCCACAGTTTTGTCTGACGGAAATGTTCAGTCTTGAAACCATTGCCTGCCCCAGGTGCCAGTCGCTTCATACAGAACTTATCAGCCAGTTCGGCTCCACAGCATGCAAATCGTTGTATCGATGCCTTGACTGTAAGGAGCCTTTTGATTATTTCAAATGCCATTAGCAGCAGGGTGCATACAAGAAATGTTGGTATGTCTGGCTGGTTTCAAATGGGATCAGGTAGTAGTAATCATCCTGCTGCACATCACTTGTTGGTTAGGCTGGTTTCTGTATAAGATGCGTCATTCGGTCTTATCTTCGGAACACAATTCACCACATGTCATCCGTGATTTTTGAAATAAAAAATGCGGTTGGTTATATCACACTCAACCGACCGCAGAAGTACAATGCATTCCATCAGGAAATGGCCATCAGCCTTCAGGAAAAATTAGACGCCTGCAAAAGCCCTTCTGTTCGTTGCGTATTGTTGACAGGAAATGGAAAAGCATTTTCCGCGGGGCAGGACCTGGAAGCACTTACACAACCCCATGGACCCAGTGTCAGTAAGATTCTTGGTGAGCACTTTAATCCCATCATCAAAAAAATCCGGAAGCTGGAGAAGCCTGTGGTGGCTGCAGTTAATGGTGTCGCTGCCGGTGCCGGTGCCAATATTGCCTTGTGCTGTGATATCATTATCGCCGCACGGTCGGCTTCGTTTATCCAGGCATTTTCAAAAATCGGTCTGATACCGGACAGCGGTGGAACTTTTTTCCTGCCCCGTCTTGTAGGATGGCAAAAAGCGTCCGCGCTGGCCATGCTGGGTGATAAAGTTTCTGCAGATGATGCGGAAAAAATGGGTATGATTTATAAAGTATTCAGCGATGAATTGTTGCAGCAGGAATCGGAAAACATGGCGACCCAGCTGGCACAAATGCCTACTAAAGGTTTGGCACTCACCAAGCAGGCACTTAACAATTCACTCATAAATAATTATGAAGAACAGTTACGGGATGAAGAACGCCTGCAGGAACGTGCTGGTAAAACAAATGATTATAAAGAAGGCGTCGCTGCTTTTCTTGAAAAACGCACTCCTGTTTTCAAAGGCGAATAGGAGAAGAACAATGCTGCTAAATAAAGGAATATGAATGTACCTCCCGATGAAGTTGTCCGTCACATGATGCAACATGACCAGTTCAGTCAGTGGCTGGGCATTGAAACCATTGAGATCAGGGAAGGTTATTCGCGCATTCAGATGACACTTCGCCCCGAGATGATCAATGGGTTCCAGGTGATCCACGGAGGTATTGCCTTTTCACTGGCTGACAGCGCTTTTGCTTTTGCTTGTAATAGCCGCAACAACCTTTCTTTGGCACTGGACACGAGTATAACGTTCACGAAAAGCACACAACCAGGTGAGATACTGATAGCGGAAGCCAAAGAATTGCATAATGGCAGGAGCACAGGCCTTTACCTCATCACCATTACAAATCAGAAAAATGAACAGGTCGCCCTTTTTAAAGGCACCTGCTTCCGTACCGGGAAAACACTGGTCTGATATCCAGTGCACGGAAGCTTTACATGGCTGTACCCGATCAAATGGTTTTGTTTTTATCTTCCCCCTGCAGTTATATCCAGTAAATGAATAGTCATTCGTAACTTCCTTCTATCATCAAAGAATCATCTATGAACGTGAAACATGCGCTGCTTGCCCCTTTGTTATTTTTTACTTTTCAATTTCTTTCCGCTCAGGAACCGCCCGTTACTAAAAAAGAAACAAAGGTGTTTATGGAGCATGGTCACCAGCGTACGGATGATTATTCCTGGCTGAACCAGGCTACCGACTCCAATGTGATCAACCATCTCAAAGAAGAAAATACTTATGTTAATTCTTACCTCAGAAGAACTGAAGGACTCCAAAAAACCATATTGGATGAATTGGTCAATAGAATTGAACAGAAATATGTTTCACTGCCCACCAAACAAAATGGTTACTGGTACTATGTTCGGTATGACGAAGGCCAGCAATATCCTTATTATGCAAGGAAAAAGGGGAGTACCAATGCAACTGAAGAAATCATGCTGGATGTACCTTCTTTGTCAAAAGCGCATCAGATCTACCTGGTAAGAGGGTGGAAGGTGAGTAAGGATAATGAATACCTCGCTTATGGAATAGATACTTCCGGCGACAGGCGATCCACGCTTTATATTAAGAATCTAAAATCAGGTACCCTTGCTCCTGAATACCTATCCAATACATCAGGCAACTATATCTGGTCCGGCAATGGGAAAGCGCTCTATTATGTTCTTAATGACCCTACTGTAAGATCCTATAAAGTCATGCGCCACGAGCCCGGAAGCCTTCCGTCAACTGATAAAGAAGTTTACACCGAAAAGGACAGCACTTTTGCGGTTCACCTGTATCAGTCAAGGAACAACCGCTATATTTTTATTTCCACCGGTAATGGCCACACCTCTGAAGCATTTTACCTGGATGGAAGCCGCAGTGAACCCAAACCTGTACTGATCC
>JANLYU010000335.1:0-8311 GCA_031365785.1 Flavisolibacter sp.
CCCATTTCTTCACCACCACCCGCACGTCCTGGACCTCCGTGAACGAGCATGGGCAATGGTGATCCGTGACCCGTACTTTCTTTCGCACATTCCTGGTTCAGCACCAGAATCCTTCCATGGTGGGTACCTGCACCTACCACAAAATCTGTGGCGATACGGTGATCACCCGTAATGATGGAACAACAAAGGGATCCTTTTCCTTTTTTCGTCAGGGCAATGGCATCACTGAGATGCTGATAAGGCATGATGGTACTTATTGGACCAAAACATTCAATGTCGTGGACGGCATCTGATTGGAAAGGCTTGTTGTTCAACAGCAGCATGGGTGAAATGAAAGCGCCTTTCTGAGCATCCGCATCCAACACCTCCACCCTGTCCAATGACCCATAAAAAATGGTGGAGGATTCCAGCAGGAGCCGAATATGTTGTTTCACTTCCTCCCGCTGTGTATTTCCCGCCAGGGAACCCATACGCACTTTTTCATTCATCGGGTTGCCAATGATAGTTTGACTCAAAGCCTTTCCCAGCGCGATACATGCATCTTCAAGGAGTAAATCGGGAACGAATATCCGACGGACGGCGGTACATTTTTGTCCCGCTTTCACCGTAATCTCTTTCCTCACTTCTTTCAAAAAAATTTCCCATTCCGCCGAACCCGGAACCACATCTGTTCCCAGTACGATGGCATTCAGTGAGTCGGCTTCCATATTGAAAGGAACTGCTTGTTCCAGGATCTTTGGATGCGATTTCAACAGGAGGCCTGTGGATTTAGATCCGGTGAAGGTGACCACATCCTGCGATCCCACATGAGACAGCAAGTCCCCTGCGCTACCACAGATTAACTGAAGGGCTCCGGGGGGCAGAATACCAGAAGCAATGATTTCCCTTACCACACATTCAGTGAGATAGCAGGTAACAGAAGCCGGTTTCACCACAGCCGGAATACCCGCGAGCCAGTTGACCGCGCATTTTTCCAGCATTCCCCAGATAGGAAAATTATAAGCATTGATATGCACCGCAACACCTTCCTTGGGCACCAAAATATGATGCGCCATGAAAGTACCCCCCTTACTCAAACCTACAGGATCACCATCGGTGCAATAGGACAGGTCTGGATATTTTCTGCGAAGGGAAGCATTGGCAAATAAGTTCCCGATGCCTCCTTCAATATCGATCCAGCTGTCTGCGCGGGTGGCGCCGGTGTGGTAACTAAGATGATAGAACTGCTCTTTTTTTTCGGTAAGGTGCAGCGCCAATGCTTTCAGCATCTTGCCTCTTTCATGAAAGGTCATTTTTCTAAGGGCTGGGTTGCCCACTTCACGCGCGTAGTGCAGCATTCCTTGAAAATCCAGGCCTTTTGACGAAGCCGCTGCAATGACATCACCTGATACCGCATCAAAAAGCAATTGACCTTCACCATCTCCCCGGATCCATTTACCGTTGCTGAAATTTTCAAGTTTTTTCATAGCTGGTTCTCCAACTTATAAAGTTAGTTGGAAATTCCACAGACAAGCGCCGATGGCTGCACCGGTTTGGTGTCGATCAACCGTGTGAATAATGATGGAGGTGTAACAAAATAAACAAGACAGTAAGCGGGAGTCAGGCTTCAATACCAAATTGCTTCAGGTGATGAATTGCATGTTTATGCAGCAATTGGATATTCTCCTCGAAAGTAAGGTCGCCAAAAAATGGATTCCGCGTCACCATCAGGTTGTTCTTTTCAAAAATGGTGAAGAAATAATGTAACTCGTATTGTAATTCATTGATGGCTTCAGCGATGGAAGGATTTCTTACGGGAGGGGGAACAATCGGCATCAATGGGTTATTGGTATTTTCCTTAAATGGTTTGTCGCTCAATAAAAAATCCCTCATTCTTTGAAGGTGTTGCTCAGGTGTAACGATGTCCCTGTGCAACGTCTTTCCTGAAGCTATGCGCACACTGTCTGAAAAATGTTCAATCATTTGCTGGAATGTCATTTTACCCCATTGACCTGGAGTAGCTGATGGAACTTTTTTAAGGAGTACCGTAAACCTGGATTTCAGGAATTCAGCTTTTTCTGCATCCATAACCAAAACTTTAGGTTCATGTCACCTATTGCGCAGAGACGGACTGCCGGGCAGCTTTTTCATTTTCAATGCAGGTGCTCAGCGCTTCGAAGATTTCTTCAATACTTCCCACCCCCTTCACCACCTCAAATTTTCCCTGGTGCCTGAAATATTCGGCCACCGGCTGCGTATCATTTTTATAAACGGTAAATCTTTTATGAATGATCTCTTCATTGGTGTCGTCACTTCTTCCTGATGTTTCTCCTCTTTTGATCAGTCGCTTCGTGAGTTCCTGCTCATCCACTTCAAGTGCGAGTACTTTGCTGATAGAATTTTTTTTGAAGGAAAGCAGTTTATCCAGCGCTTCTGCCTGTGCCATGGTGCGGGGAAATCCATCAAATAGAAATCCTTTGGCATCCGGATGTTTTTCCAGACAAGAATCAATCATGCCAATCACCACTTCATCAGGCACCAGTTGTCCCTTGTCCATAAAATTTTTCGCTTCCATTCCCAACGGCGTCTTTTCAGTGATCTCCTGGCGCAACAGGTTGCCGGTGGATAAATGGATCAGGTCAAATTTTTCCACTATTTTTTCGGATTGTGTACCCTTGCCGCTGCCCGGTGGGCCAAACAGAATTAAATTGAACATGTATAGACTAACCTTTAGTAACAAATATAGGGGAAAAAGGGGCTGTCTGCTATTCTATGAGCCTTCACGAAACAGGGGAAACATATATCTATTTTCATTTATCAAATGGGTCATGCAATTCATGCGTCAGGTGATGACAGCATGATTGGTGGCTGGTATTTTATTAATGGTGAGGTAGGCCTGCCGGTACCTATACACTCACTGATTTAGCTTTTCATTGAAATCTGTGACCTTTCATAAATCGTAACTTTATTTGATAAAATCATGTGCTGGTGCCTTAGTAAATTGAAATCGTGCCAGAACAGGATTAAAAAATAAACAATATGGATGTCAATAAAAATAACCCGGTCTATTCCAATACGGATCCTAGTCAGGTGAATTTGAAAGAAGAAGAATGGAAAAAAATTCTTCCTGCTGATGTGTACCATGTGGCACGTGAAAAAGGAACAGAGCGCCCGTGGAGCAGTCCTTTGGAGACCAGCAAAGAAAAGGGTACATTTTATTGTGCGGTATGTGGGAATGCACTTTTTGTAAGTGATGCGAAATTTGAAAGTGGATGCGGGTGGCCAAGTTTTTACCAGCCCATTAGCAAGGGAAGCATCATTTATTCACCGGATAACGCATATGGCATGAGCAGAACAGAAGTGATGTGCGGTCGCTGCAAGTCGCACCTGGGTCATGTTTTTGATGACGGCCCTAAACCCACCGGCCTTCGTTTTTGCATCAACGGGGTAGTGCTGGATTTTAAAAAAGCACAGGCTGCAGAGGAAGATTTCAATAAAACCCACAACGGATAACTTCCGCTTATTTCAATTCATCATTCACCTTCTTATTGAGGATGAATTCCAGGTAGCTTGTATCCATCATTTACCGGCTTTTTAACCACGTCTGAATGAGTACAACAATGAAGCGTGTTGAATGGCCTGTAAACTGTTTAAGTACACCTACCCAATAGTTTTTTTCACATTTTCGGATTGAACAATTCTTTTATATTTACCCCTTAACAAGGTTTATGAATAGAAATCTCCTTCGCTGCCTGAGTATTGCCGTCCTGTTTTTATTAAGTGTCCGGGGTTTTACCCAGATCAACCTTTCACAGACATTGTCAGTAGATCCGAATGTGAGAATCGGGAAGCTTCCCAATGGACTGACCTATTATATCAGGAAAAATCTGCAACCTGAAAAAAAAGTGGAATTACGGCTGGCGGTGAATGCTGGTGCCGTCCTCGAGGGAGAAGACCAGAGAGGCCTTGCACATTTCATGGAGCACATGAATTTCAACGGTTCTAAAAATTTTCCAAAAAATGAACTGGTTGACTATTTACAAAAGATAGGCGTGCAGTTCGGTGCGGACCTGAACGCCTATACCGGATTTGATGAAACGGTGTATATACTTCCTATTCCAACCGACGATCCTAAAAACGTGGAAAAAGGATTTACTGTTTTGGAAGACTGGGCATTCAACAACCTGATGGATGTATCGGAGATCGACAAGGAAAGAGGCGTGGTGCTGGAAGAATCCAGACTGAGTAAGGGTGCACAGCAAAGAATGCTGCGACAGTATTTTCCTAAACTGTTCAATGGTTCCCTTTATGCAGAACGGCTACCTATTGGCAAGGATTCAATTATTCAGCATTTCAAGCCGGAACAGCTCTCCCGATTTTATAAACAATGGTATCGTCCCAATAACATGGCAGTGCTGGTGGTGGGTGACATAGACCCGGCAGACGCAGAAAGAAAAATAAAAGCCCATTTCAGTAGATTTTCCAACCCTCCAAATGCCACTCAAAGGCCTGCTATCATTCCTATCAGAACACGGACCAGGCCTGAAGCCATGGTGCTTACTGATGACGAAGCCACCAATACGATTCTGCAGGTATTTAATTTCATCAGACCTGCTAAAAAAATAAAGACCTGGGCTGATTACAGGCAGAACCTGGTGGATGAACTGATCAATACTTTGATCAACCAACGACTGCAGGAGCTGACACAGAAAGAAAATCCTCCTTTTGTAGCTGGTTTTACCGGGATGGAGTCCTTTATACGGGGTTATGAAACCTTTGTATCCGGTGCCATACTGGGTAATAATACAACAGAAGAAGCATTGAATGCTTTATTTGCAGAAACAGAAAGAGCACGGAAATTTGGTTTTTTACCTGCTGAACTCAACCGGGCCAAGGCTGCCTTGATGAACCAGGCTCAAAGAGCCAATAGTGAAAAAAATAAACAACAATCCGGGGCACTGGTTCAGGGATACCTGAGCAACTTCCTGGAAAACGCGCCTATACCGGGACCGGAAAAGCGATATCAGTTCATTACCCAGGTACTTCCCACTATCACTGCCGCGGAAATCAATGCAATAGCTGCAAAAATGCCTGCCGCTACCAACGCTTTTGCTTTATTGCTGGCACCGTCTAGCAGGAAAGAAAAATTGCCTTCCAATAACGCTTTATTAACGGATATGGTAGCTGCATCCAAACAAGTTGTAAAGCCTTACGAAGAAAAAGCAGTGGCAAAAAACCTCATGGAAGGTGGTCCCGTCTCCGGAAAAGTTACCCATGAAGTGATGAATGCCAATCTTGGGACAACAGATATGACATTGAGCAATGGAGTGACCCTCACCCTCAAGCCCACAAAGTTTAAAAATGACGAAATCGTTATGGATGCCTGGCGATGGGGTGGATGGCAGCGTTTTGCACTGGAACAAAAAGACAATGCCAAACATGCAGCAGAAATCGTTAAGGAAATGGGGGTGAAGGATATGTCTCCCACAGACCTGGAAAAATTTCTCTCAGGAAAATCAGTGGATGCGTCGCCTTATATCAATGACCATGAAGAAGGCATCCAGGGTAACAGTAGTGTAAAGGATTTTGAGACCTTCCTTCAGTTGGTCAATTTATATTTTACACAACCACGCAAAGACGAAGGGCTTTTCAAATCCATGGTCACCAAGCAAAAAGGAATGTTACAATTTATCAAGAGCAATCCCCAGGTTTTCTACCGCGACACGGTGATGAAACTGGTATACAATAATAGCCCATGGGTAAGTTTGGTACCCACCGAAGAGGAATTCAACAGGCTTGACCTCAATAAGTCATTGGATATTTATAAACAGGTTTTTGGCAATGCCGACGGCATGCATTTCACATTTGTAGGAAATATTGACCCGGCAACAGCGAAGCCTTTGTTTGAAAAATACCTGGGGTCCTTACCCGCTACACCTGTACCACACCTGTATAAGGATAATAACATTCGCCCGGTAAAGGGTGTGGTGGAAGCCAACATCAAAAAAGGAAAGGAAGCCAAAAGTGTGATTACTGTTTTGTGGACAGGAGATACAGAATACCAACCAGAGGAAGAACTGGCATTGAAAGCACTGATAGATGTATTAAACATCAGGATCATTGAAAAATTAAGAGAAGAACTGGGCGGTATGTATAGTGGTGGCTTGAGCGGATCGATTTCGAAAAGACCCTATGTACACTATGGAATTACTGCTAATATTCCCACAGGTCCTGAAAATGTAAATCAACTCACCACCGCTTTGTTTGACATTATCAAAAGTGCACAGCAGAATGGGATAGAACAAAAAGACCTGGATAAGGTGAAGCAGACATGGATCACGCAATACCGTGTGAACATGCAAAACAATGAACACTGGCTGGAAGAACTTTCTCAGGCCTATATTGACCAGACGGATCCCGAAAGACTAATGAACTATGAAACCCGGGTTAATGCGCTCAGCCGGCAGGACCTTCAAAAGGCAGCACAGAAATTTCTTTCTTTGAATAATTATGTAAAAGCGGTGCTGTACCCCGAAAATGCAGAGGTGCCATCCGGAGTAAAGAAAACATTTTAGTTCATCACCTATTCTTTCACACAAAGGCCCGCATCGCGGGTCTTTTTTTTGAGGTGGTGTTGGTGGTAATAGAATCGGAGCAGAAAAGTTTTATGCAACCGTCGTATTTTCTTTTTGCCGCATCACTACCTATCAGTAAGTTTATCGCTTCAAACATCTCTAATGAAAGGTACCCTTGCTACATTTTTATTTTGTTTTGTAGGCTTCCTGGCACACGCACAGCAAATTAGTGTTGACCAGTTGAAAATGATTAAACCACGTAACATCGGCCCCGCCGGGATGAGTGGTCGCATCACCGCAGTGGATGTGGTGAACAGCAACAAAGATGTGTGGTATGTGGGTGCCGCTTCAGGCGGTGTATGGAAGACCACCAATGCGGGGGCTACATGGACACCGGTATTTGACCAGCAACAAACACTCAATATTGGATCCCTGGCCATTCAACAGAACAATCCCAGCATCGTGTGGGTAGGTACAGGTGAAGGAAATCCAAGAAATTCACTCAGCATCGGGGAAGGCATCTATAAAAGCATGGACGCAGGAAGAACCTGGAAAAAAATGGGATTAGAAAAAACAAAAAACCTGCACCGGATCATCATTGATCCGGTAAATCCTAATACTGTATATGCTGCAGCCATCGGTAACCCCTATTCAGAACATGCCGACCGTGGTGTATACAAAACCACAGACGGTGGAGAAACATGGAATAAGGTTTTATATACCAATGATACCAGTGGCTGTGCTGACCTGGCCATGGACCCTTCCAATCCAAATAAACTGATCGCCAACATGTGGCAACATCGCAGAACACCATGGAGTTTCAAAAGTGGCGGACCCGGAAGTGGTTTATATATTACAGTGGATGCAGGTAGAACCTGGAAAAAGCTGGGCAAATCGGAAGGTTTGCCTGCGGGTGATTTCGGAAGGATTGGAATTGCTTTTTCTCAAAGTGTTCCAACCAGGGTGTACGCCATGATTGAAGCAACCAAGAATGGTTTGTACAGAAGCGATGACGGAGGATTCAAGTGGGAACTGGTCAACAGCGATCCGCAATGGGTTACCAACCGTCCTTTTTATTTCCAGGATATTGCGGTGGATACAAAAAATGAGAACCGGCTGTACAGCATCCACGATGTCATTGACGTGAGTGAAGATGGGGGAAAAACATTCCGAACCATGCTTCCTTATTTTGGTATTCATCCAGACCACCATGCCTGGTGGATTTCTCCTTCCGATCCTAATTTTATCATTGATGGAAATGACGGTGGTATCGGTATCACCAGAGACCGTGGAAAGAGCTGGAACTTCAATGAGAACCTGCCAGTGGGGCAATTTTATCATGTCAACGTGGACAATGAAACGCCTTACAATGTAATGGGCGGTTTACAGGACAATGGGACCTGGCATGGACCTGCTTATACCTGGACCAGTGGCGGGATCAGGAATTTTTACTGGAATAATATTGGTGGAGGAGATGGATTTGATGCCATGCCTGACCTGGATAACCCAGACTGGGTCTATTCCATGAGCCAGGGCGGAAGTCTTCAGCGAATCAATTACAAAACGGGAGAAACATGGTTTATTAAACCTCCTGTTACAGATACATCAAAAAAATTCCGATTCAACTGGAATGCGGCCATCGCCCAGGACCCCTTTGACCACAGTACCATTTATTATGGAAGTCAGTTTGTGCATAAAAGCACCGACAGGGGTGCCAGCTGGCAAGCCTTATCGCCAGACCTTACTACCAATGATCC
>JANLYU010000341.1:0-4295 GCA_031365785.1 Flavisolibacter sp.
TCTTACCAGTCCGGGAAGAAGTAATAAGACTACGAAAAGATGGGTAATCAGGAAGGGTTTTAAGCATTGAATTCGAGTTTATCTTAAATTCGCCTTTCGTTAACCATTGAAAAATCTATTATGGCATTTTCTTCGAACACTATTCAAGAAGTTTCAAAGCCTGTCAGTCAAAAACTGACGGACCATTCGGCAACCGCTTCCGCGCTAAGTATGCTGGTACTCACTGTTTATGCAGCTAAAAAAAGCAGAAAGACATTCAAGAAGCTAAAGCGTCATTTCCTGTGGACTACATTCAAATTAAAAGCAAAAGCTCTATTAAAAGGTGACAGGCAGGTTTCAGACAGGACATTAATTTATATTCTACTGGCCGTGATTGCGTTGGTACTCGTATTTACCTACCCCATTCTGGCCTTGGTGGTGGCAGCCGTGGCGCTGGTCCTGATCCTTACCGGGGTAATTTGAGGAGGAAGAAACGTGGTAGACTTCCAATTAATTTCAGGTAACAGGTAAGAAATTCTACTTCTAAAAGGTAGGTTCACCCAATGCGTGATCTAAAATTTCTTTATGGCTATTTTGCATAATCGGATCTCTCAAAAAGAATTGAAGGAACTCCTGTACCAGGAAATAGAGCCGCGTACCACCTTATCTTTTTACCGGTATGTTTCGATACCCGAACCCCAGTTGTTTCGTGATGAATTGTACGCAGCCTTTTCTCAATTACAGGTATTTGGCAGAATTTATATTGCTACTGAAGGCATTAACGCCCAGCTGAGTGTGCCGCAAAGTAAATTTCATCAACTGGAAAATCTACTCCATACAATGGCATCCTTGAAAGATATCCGGTTGAACATAGCCATAGATGACGATGGAAAATCATTTTGGGTTCTTAAAATCAAAGTGCGTGAAAAGATTGTGTCCGATGGGATTCAAGACCCTACTTTCAATATGAATCACCGTGGTCGATATGTTACAGCTGCAGAATTCAATAAATTGTCGGAGGATATGGATACAATCGTAGTGGATATGAGGAACCACTATGAATATGAGGTTGGGCATTTTGAAAAAGCCATTGAAATACCTTCCGACACTTTCCGTGAACAACTTCCGATGGCTGTTGAAATGCTTCAGTCAACAAAAGATAAGAACATCATTATGTATTGTACTGGAGGGATCAGGTGTGAGAAAGCCAGCGCCTGGATGTTGCACCATGGGTTCAAAAATGTTTACCATCTGGAAGGAGGCATTATTAATTATATGGCTGATGTTAGCAAAAATGGGTTGGTAAATAAATTTCATGGAAAGAATTTTGTTTTTGACGAACGGCTCGGAGAACGCGTTACGCATGAAATCATTGCGCAGTGCCATCAATGTCACCAGGCAGCAGATACACACGTCAATTGCGCTAACGAAGGATGTCACCTTTTATTCATTCAATGTGATCAGTGCCGCATTATTTGGCAAGGGTGTTGTAGTGCTTCCTGTCAGGAAATTATTCAGCTTCCTCTTCTGGAACAGCAGCAGATCAGAAAAGGCACAGACAAGGGTAGCCATATTTTCAACAAATCCAGGTTACGTCCGAGGCTAAGTGATTCCACTACAGAACCAAATCATTAAAGGCCTGTAGCTAATGTTTCAATTCCGGACGCACCTTCCACGGTGCAATGGCAGCTTCAATTAATTTAAAATTTTCCTGCTGGTCCACCTGCATAGGTTGGAAATATTCGCCGGTTAATTTTTCAAATAATTCAATATATCGTTGAGAAATTGTGGTCACCCAGTCATCTTTCATTTCTGGTATTGGCTGCCCTTCCTTTCCCATAAAATTGTTTTCGATCAGCCATTCTCGGACAAATTCCTTACTTAGCTGTTTTTGCTTTTCTCCTTTTATTTGTCTTTCCTCAAATCCATCCTTATAGAAATAACGAGAAGAATCGGGTGTATGGATCTCATCCATCAAAACAATTTTACCATCGCGTCTTCCGAATTCATATTTAGTATCGGCCAGGATGAGTCCCTGTTTCATGGCCAGTTCATTGCCGCGGTGAAATAAGGAATATGCAAATTCCTTAATACTTTCCCATTCAAATGCCGTTGCCAGGCGCTGCTCCATTATTTCAGCTTCAGTAAGGTCCTCGTCATGACCATGGCTTTCCTTCGTAGAGGGCGTAATAACAGGTTGTGAAAAAAAATCATTTTCCTTTAAACCTTCCGGCAAGGAAGCCCCACAAAGTATCCGCTTTCCGTCCTGATAGGTTCTCCAGGCATGGCCACATAAATTACCCCGTACCACCACTTCAATCTTAATGGGTTCACAACGGTACCCAAAAGAACTATTAGGAGAGGGGGTACCAAGTAACCAGTTGGGACAAATGTCTGTAGTATGATGCAGCATAAAGGAGGCCAGTTGATTTAGAACCTGGCCCTTGAAAGGAATGGGTCTGGGAAGAATGACATCAAACGCGGAGATCCTGTCAGATGCAATCATGACCAAAATGCCTTGTCCAATACTATATACATCTCTTACTTTTCCTCTGTAGAAACCTGTCTGTTGGGAAAATGTAAATTCGTTCATATTCGAAAGTAATTGGAAGCGGTGTTTTACCAACAATCCATCACATTTTTATTTCAACAACTTATTCAAAATCAGGTAAATTAAATTTTCCAAAAACGATTGTTATGCTTATTTTTCCTAACAAATCATGTCTGACAGTGATCCTTTTTGTAAAATAGTTGACTGTATCATTCCAAAACTAAATATCAAATTATGAGAAAAGGTCTTCGCTTTTCTGCTCTCCTGCTTTCAGCTGTGATCTTTTCACTGACGGGTGCATTAGCCCAATCCACTTCCATTTCAGGAACGATCAAAAACTCTGTAACCAGGGAAGGTGTGCCTGCAGTAACCATAACGGTGAAAGGAGGCACGGAAGGAACCTTTACTGATGCGAATGGTGATTTCAGGTTGAGCGTAAAGAAATTGCCGGCTGTTTTGGTAATCAGTTCCATTGGGTATGAAACCCAGGAAGTTAAAGTGATTAATGGCAGCGAGGTGGTGCAAGCCAGCTTTGTTCCCAATACCTTACTAGGACAGGAAGTTGTGGTGTCGGCTTCAAGAACAGGGCAAAGGATACTGGATGCTCCCGTTACAGTAGAACGTCTGGGAGGAGTATCTCTCAGAAACATTCCGGCACCCAGTTATTATGAAGCAATAGCCAACCTGAAAGGTGTAGATATGCATACAGCAAGCCTCACCTTCCGAACTGTTACAACCAGGGGTTTTATCAGTAGTGGTAATACCCGTTTGAACCAGTTGATCGACGGTATGGATAACCAGGCACCAGGATTGAACTTTTCTGTGGGTAGTGTAGTTGGCTTAACTGAATTGGATGTGGACAATATTGAACTTTTATCAGGAGCATCATCGGCCCTATATGGTTCTGGAGGTATGAACGGTACCTTACTGATCAACAGCAAAAATCCTTTTAAATATAAAGGGTTGAGTTTTCAGGTCAAACAGGGTATCATGCACATCAATGATCCAGGAGGAGAAAGGCCATCCCCCTACTACGACTGGAGTATGCGCTATGCCAAATCTTTCAGCAACAAATTTGCATTTAAAATTGCAGGTCAGTTTACCAAGGCAAAAGACTGGGAAGCTTATGATTATAGAAATGTACAGCGAAACAATGTAATCAGTAAAGTGATTGGCGGTGACAGGATCACTGATCCAAATTTTGATGGCGTGAATATCTATGGAGACCAGATCTCGCAAAGTATGCTATTTATTGCCCAGGCAGTGCAATCGCAGATCCGGGCAGGCATCATAGGCGCCGGGGGCCCTGATATCATTCCTATTTTGAATGGTTCGCTTCCTGCCATACCTTCTGCAGCACAGATCAATGGTTTCATTGGAGGTTTCCCTGCAGCTTTACAGCCTGCACTGGGCCAGCTGATACCATTTTATGTGGGTCTGCGTAACAACTGGTATCCTTCTACTCAAAATGTTTCAAGAACCGGTTATGAGGAGAAATACCTGGTGGATTACAATACCGTGAATTTTAAATTCACGGGTGGTTTGCACTATATGATCACACCCGGTATTGAGGCCTCTTTGAATACTTATTTCGGTACAGGAACTACGGTGTATACAGGCGCTGACCGTTACTCGCTTAGAAATCTTAAAATTGCTCAGCATAAGCTTGAAATCAAAGCAAAAAACTGGTTCGTTCGTGGGTATACTACTCAGGAAAATGCGGGTGGATCTTATAATGCCACAGCGCTAGCTTCGATCATCAATG
>JANLYU010000348.1:0-4472 GCA_031365785.1 Flavisolibacter sp.
TATGGACTATTCCGATGATGCCTGCATGAATTTGTTTACTAAGCAGCAGGTAACAAAAATGGAAACCGCACTCAGTACTTCACCAGACAGAAGTACTTTATTGTATTCCAATGGTTGCCAGGTAGTAGTGCTCACTCCCAATGATGCAGGAATTTTTTCCATTCTTAATCCGCTGAATGGAAAAGTTTATTGTATGCCTGATGTAACGCCTGTGGTCACGCTCCGAAATTATGGAAACAATACATTGACTTCAGTCACGATCAACCTGACACTTAATGGTACCCCGGTTACAGGTTATCCACTTTCATGGAATGGATCACTGGCACCTGGTTCCATGGTCAACCTTACCCTTCCTGTTGTTATGCTGACCAATGGCAACAATACCCTTACTATTTTCACTTCCAATCCGAATGGTGTAACTGATACCAATACTTCTTATGACAGCCTAGTTACAAAAGTATTGTTGCCCACATCGGCGACGCTTCCCTTTTTTGAAGGTTTTGAATCTGCAACTTTTCCTCCAGTGGGGTGGACGCGAAATAATCCGGACGGTGACATTACCTGGGAACGGTTCACTGCTGCAACCGCTGCTTCAGGAACAGGAATGACAAGGATCAACAACTACAACTACAGTTCCACGGATCAGTCAGATGAACTTATCACCGCTCCCATTAATACCACTGTGGTTGCCGGTAATAAAATATTGAGTTTTGCCAGAGCTTACCAGCAATATGGAACGGCCAGCACGGATCAGGACACCCTTGAAGTGTTAGCTTCTGCGGATTGCGGTGCCACCTATATAAGCATCTGGAAAAAATGGGGAGCTTCCCTGGCTACGGTAGCCGGAACATCTACCTCGGAATATATTCCTGCTACTTTGAATGACTGGGCTACAGAAACTATTGACATCAGTTCATTTTCCTCTACGGGAATGGTGGTCAAATTCAAAAGCACCAATCGTTACGGTAATAATTTATACCTCGACAATATCAATATTCAGAAAGTGGCGGGCAGGGATTTGATGCTGGTGGCGATTACTGCTCCAGGAACTACTGCCTGTTCCTCCAACATCACGCCCAAAGTAACGGTGATGAATAATGGTCAGGAAACCATTACCTCCTTCAATCTTGGATATCGGATTAATAATGGTGTCAATGTGATGCAAACTTTTAATATTAGCCTTAGTTCAGGTGCCTCAGCCACTTTTTCGTTAAACCCTGTTGTGGTTGCCACGGGCAATCAAACGATCACGGCTTTTTCTGCAGTGCCCGTATCAGCTTCAGGAACTGGTGATGTATTGCTAAGTAATGACACCTTAACCAAAAGTTTTACTGTTTTTGCATTATCCAATCCACCTGTTGTAGAATCATTTGAAAGAATGTTCCCGCCCGCAGGCTGGTCGGTAAACAATCCGAATGGAAATATCACCTGGGTCAGAAACGCCATAGGGCATAATAATCCGGGGTCTGCATTTATAGATAATTTCAACAATTTGAACCCCGATCAGAAGGATGAATTGCGTTCACCTTATTTCAATGTAACCGGAGCAGATTCACTGATAGTTAATTTTGATGTAGCCCATAAAAATTTTCCGGACCTCACAAAAAGTGATACCCTAAGCTTGTTAATTTCCACTGACTGTGGAAATAGCTATACTACTATTTATAAAAAATCAGGTACCGAACTCGCTTCTGCCGGATCATCTGTCAATAATTATATCAACCCAGTAACTTCTGACTGGAGAACTGAGAGGATAACGCTAAATAGTGGTTTCACTTCCAATGGAGGCGTCCAACTTCTTTTTAGAAATACCAACAGGGCAGGTAATAACATTTACCTCGATAATATCAATGTGTCCACTGTATATCAGCGCGACCTTCAGGTACGGGCCGTGAACCAGCCCACATCTATTTTATGCGTTGGTTCTTTTGTTCCCAATATCACGGTCATCAATACTGGGATGGAAACGATCAACAGTTTCAGGCTTTCTTACCAACTTGACAACAATGCCGTGCAGACTGTCACAGTAAACATGCCTTTACTGGTTCATGAGCAGCGCAATATCATGCTCGATGCGGCTTCTGTAACCACAACAGGCATGCATCGCCTGATGGTATTTAGCTGGGAACCTGTTACTTCATCAGGTACAGGTGATTTATATACTTTTAATGACACGCTGATTAAAAATTTCACACTGGCAGGAAGTAAGAACGTCCCTTTAACAGAATCCTTTGAGTATGGCTTCCCTCCTTCTGGCTGGTCTGTGGTTAATCCGGATGCTTCCATCACCTGGAAAGGTTATGTGAACGGCAATGGAAATATTGGATCGGCTTTTCTCAACACCTTTGATTATTTGGATGGAGGTCAGAAAGATGACCTTGTATCACCCAATATGTTGTATTCAGGTGCAGATTCAGTGCAGCTTACATTTGACTTATCTGCCGTATCCTTGAATTATCCAATGAATTCGGGTATTGAAGTAGATACACTGGAAGTTCTGGTGTCTAAAGATTGCAGTTCTACTTTCACCACCGTGTATAAAAAGTGGGGCACTGATTTACAAACCACCAATGATTTAGCCAATCCACAAACCACTCCGTTTTATCCTGTAAATCCACGTCAGTGGAGAAAAGAAGTACTTGACCTCACTCCATTAGGAAGCAATGGACCTTTGATGATTTTTTTCAGGGCTTCCAGCAATCAGGAGAATAATATTTTTATTGACAATGTTAACTTGACCACAAGGGTATTGCCTCCAGCTCTCAAGCAACAGGGCTACCTCATTCTTCCTTCTCCTTTCAGGAATACTTTTGGTGTCTGGCATTTGCAGCAGCCCACCACCCTGAAATCTATTGATGTCTTTAATTCAATTGGCCAACTGGTATGGAATAAGCAATTCAGTGAAAACGCCGAAAAAATGGAAATGGTGAACCTGTCTGGAAAAGCCGCGGGAGTATACATCGTTCGCCTGGGTTATCAGGATGCCAGTCGCCATGTAGTTGAAAAAATCATCAAAACAAATTAACACGTATTTCACCCCATGTACCTGCAATACCAGAAGGATTATTTATAGAGCACGTACCTTTGCATCCGAAATATTTACATGATTACGACACAGGAAATTGAAAGAATTAATTTCAAGGAAGTCAGTGCTCCGCTCCAACAGATTGCCGATAAAATATATTCCTCAGAAAGGTTGAATTTTGATGATGGTTTGCAACTTTTTGAAGAAGGAAGCCTTCCATTTGTGGGCGCGCTTTCCAATTACGTGCGCGAAAAACTACATGGGCAACAAACTTTTTTCAACCGCAATTTTCACATAGAGCCTACCAACGTTTGTGTCTTTTCCTGTCATTTCTGTTCTTACTCACGATTATATGCGAAAAAAGAAGAAGGATGGGAATTAAGCCTGGAAGACATGATGAACATCGTGAAAAAATATGATCACAGTCCGGAAACTGAAGTTCATATTGTAGGTGGCGTGCATCCGAAAATGAATTTGTATTTTTTTGCAGATCTGCTTAAATCTATCAAAGCGCATCGCCCGGGTTTACATATCAAGGCTTTTACAGCAGTGGAATTGGATTATATGTTCCGCAAAGCAAAACTCACCACAGAAGAAGGGGTAAAAGTGCTGAAAGACGCGGGTTTGGATTCCATTCCCGGAGGTGGTGCGGAAATTTTTGATGAAACCATCCGAAAGCAGATCAGTGCAGATAAAGTAGATGCGGAAGGATGGTTACATATTCATGAAGTGGTGCACCAGTCAGGCTTGCACAGTAATGCTACCATGTTGTATGGTCATGTGGAAACCTACGAACACCGGATCGATCACATGGAAAGGCTAAGAAAGTTGCAGGATAAAACAGGTGGTTTCAATACTTTTATTCCGCTCAAATTCCGTAATAAGGACAACGACATGAGTCATATTCCGGAAGTAAGCCTTGTTGAGGACCTGAAGATGTACGCTGTGGCCAGATTGTACCTGGATAATTTTGCACACCTGAAAGCCTACTGGCCCATGCTGGGAAGAAAGAACGCTCAGCTTTCACTGGCATTTGGTGTTGATGATATTGATGGAACTATCGATGATACTACAAAGATCTATTCCATGGCAGGTTCGGAAGAACAATCACCGGCTATGAATACAGAAGAAATTGTGTCTTTGATTAAACAGGTGCACCGCCAACCGGTGGAGCGGGATACATTGTATAATGTGATTCGTAAGTTTTAGGGCAGGAGGAATGTTTGTGTTAAGCTTGCCTGCCGTAGGCAGGTGATGTGTGATGTGTGATGTGTTATGTGTTAAGTGTTATGTGTGATGTGTTGTAGCGATTTGCCACCGGCAAATCAATGTGTGTCGTTACATTAAATTTAATCCCAACTGTCAGATTAAGTCGTAGCTATTTCACTTTATGTACCATTGTTGGTTTATCACCATCAACATTTTCACACACTCTACCCAACTTAGC
>JANLYU010000363.1:0-14410 GCA_031365785.1 Flavisolibacter sp.
TTTTCAAACACTTCGGCCACAATGATTTCTTTTCAGGAACTCATCAAAGGTTCGAGTTGACGAATGAAAAGAAACTGGACTGGCAGGTGGAAAGCATATCTTATGCAGATGACAATAGTTTGTTTATCGCCTGCGAGCAGACTAAGGAAGTACCCAGCACTCTTTATCTCTTAAGAAAGAAAGACCTGCAAGCAAGCAAATAAAGCAGGCCCCCATCAGACATTTTGTTTCCTATCAAATTGATTCAACATCCAGAGAGAGATTCCCAGCCATACCAGGCAAAGGAAAAAGCCGGCCACTACATCACTTGCATAATGTACATGCAGGTATACGCGGCTGAATGAAATGCAACAGGCGAAAAAGATAAAAAAGAAGGTCAGCACCCACCGCAGCCGGGAATTCATCTGTTGTTTCCATAAAATGAAAATCAGCAATCCAAAAAATGTAAAAGAAGAAAACGAATGTCCACTTGGAAAACTGAATCCATTCACGGTTCTTACCACAGGATCAAGTGGCCTGTGTCTGTGAAATATGGCTTTTAAAGAAAACAAAATAATGGTACTGGTGATTCCCACTGCCGCTACATCTAGGGATAATTTTCGGTCTCTTCTGAAAAATAAAAAATAGAGAATAAGCAATATATAGGCTGGAAACAAAAAATAAGATGATCCAAAAAAAGTAATGAAAAGCATCAGTTTCGTCATCTTTGGCGACACGATACTGGAAAGGTGCTGAAAAACATATGTATCCAGTACATTATCATTTTCCAGCACGATTTCGTCTGCGATAAACCAGAACACCAGTAGAGATAGAACAAAAATGCCACCGACAATCAATAAGCGTAAGGAAATACCTTTGGCTTTTTTAGTGATTTCTTTTTGAGCTTCCATTTAAAAAGAATAGACAAAACCAGGCATTATCTGGCCATTATTGTACTGGAGATTCAAAGAAAGAGAGGTCTTGGGGGCTTTCAGTTTAGCATAGCGATGATAGTTATTCACTACCAACCGTCCGGTGAAAAAGCCAAGAGCAGCTCCAACGAACACATCTGTCATCCAGTGTTTATTTTCTGTGATCCTACTCAGTCCTATCAGGGTAGCCGCACTGTATGCAATTATGGGCACAATGGGCTTGTTTTTATATTCCATGGCATATACTGTAGCTGCAGCAAAAGCAACTGTGGTATGTCCGGAAGGGAAAGAACTGTTTAACTTCTTGCCATTAGCATCCTTTTGTGTTTTATAAAAGGGACCGTGAAATGTGGGCCTTGCCTGGGTTACGGTAGAATCTGTGAGGTAGGGTCTTTGTCTACCTGTAATGAATTTAACCACACTTTCCACTAAGGCTCCGGTGATGTAGGACTGGCTGGCCAGCAGGGTAGTGGTTTTCATTTTTTCATTTTTGAAGATAAAACCAAAGGCTCCCAATCCGGCGAGTGTAGCTACCTCATAGCTTCCTCCAAAATTGGTCACATATTTACTTACGTTTCTGAGAGTAGGATTGTCGTTTCTTAAACGAAGGGCAAACTTTTGTACAGGTTTGTCAACCAGGGATAAGGCCACAGTAGTTCCAACAAAAACCCCCACGTATTTATAGTCCCGGTGTTTCAGGTGAAAAGGTTTTGTAAAAGCCTGTTTGATATCACTTCCAAGAAGGATAAAATAGGAGGAAGGGGTCAGGTGTGTGATTTCCGTATAAGCCGAAGGATTGGTATTATTATGAACTCCTCCTGCTGAATCAGTTTTTTTACTCAGACTGTCGAGTTTCTTAATCAATGTATCGGGTTGCTGGGAATGCGCAAAAATTGTCATTCCTAAAAAAAAAGACATCATCAGTACCTGGCGCAATTTCATTTATTGTGGTTTTTCCGTTTAACAATCAAAATTCTAGTTTGTAGATTACCCAAATTAATTGCCACTATAAAATTTATGTATTCCAGGCAATTTAAGCCAGAAATTGAAACGGAAGTGGGTAAATTGGATACCCTAAATCTGTAGAGAACCTGAAGTGGGGAAATTATGCTTCAGATTTTATTTAGATTCTTTGTATAGGTTTGTTTGGATCCACCCTTCAAATTTGTTTGGATCCACCCTTCAAAAAGAAGTTTTAATACCCTGGATGGTCCGATCGGTCATATGTTAGTACTACCTGTCAGGATTACTTTTTGTTCCATTTTAAAAATTGGACTCATTTCTGGGGCCTATACCGGTTAAAAGTATTAAAATGGCTCCTTTGATACGATTCATGATTGGATAAGTGGCAAATCTTATGGAAGCGGGGAATCGTAGTGAATTTGGAAGTTTTGAAAAAAAAAGCAGATCATCGTTGTTCCTTAGACCAGATGTTCTCAAATCTTATTTTTGAATGAAGTTATTATTCACTGTTTTATTAGTTGCCCTTCGTGTTTTCAGTTTTGGACAGGCTCATGACCTTTCCTATTTTCTTACACTGGCAGAAAGAAACAGCCCGGTTTTAAAAGACTACCAGAATCAGATTTTATCGGTGGCCATTGATAGTCAGTTGTACAGGGCTTCCCTACATACACAGGTCAATTTTATCAGTACCAATACTTACGCCCCTGTGATAAAAGGATGGGGGTATGATGAAATCATCACCAACAAGGCGAATATTGCTGCGCTGGTGCAAGCCAGCAGGAACTTTTATAACAGGATGAATGTGGCCGCTCAATACAGGAACATTGCGCTTCAAAAGAGAGCCTTGCTGGATACCATCATGCTTTCCCGGCATGACCTGGTTCGAAGTATTACCGAACAATATATTACAGCCTACGGCGACCTTCTTACAATGGACTTCAATAAAGAGGTGTTGGATTTAATGCAACGTGAGGAAGGAGCTTTGAAGAAACTCACCGAAGCAAGTGTTTATAAACAAACGGACTACCTCTCTTTTTATGTAACCATGCAGCAACAGGAATTATTGTACCTGCAGGGTCAAATTCAGTACCATACAGATTATCTTACCCTGAATTATTTATGCGGTGTTGTAGATACGCTCATTGAACGCATCAGTGCTCCGGTGCTTTCGGACACCCTGCGTCGGGAGTTTACAAAATCTGTGTTTTACAACCGGTTTGTGACGGATAGTCTACGCATGGCCAATGAAAGAGCCATTATCAATTATGAATACAGGCCCCGGATCGGCGTATACTCAGATGCAGGATATAATTCGAGTCTGCAGCTGAAGCCCTATAAAAATTTTGGGTTTAGTGCAGGGGTAAGTGTAACCATTCCCATCTACGACGGACACCAGAAGCAGTTAAAATATCAAAAAATCGACATCCGGGAAAAAAACCGGCAATCCAATAAGGAATTTGTCCTCAACCAGTTTCAGCAACAGCTCATTTTATTAAGGCAACAGATGGAACTGACTCAAAACCTGGTTAATAAGATACATCAACAGATAGATTTTACACATACGCTTATTCTGGCCAATGAAAAATTGTTACAGACGGGAGATATAACGATGAAAGAATACGTCACTTCCATTAATAATTACCTGGCAGCACAAAACCTGTTGACTCAAAATACCCTCAGCAGGATGCGTGTAATAAATCAGATCAACTACTGGAACCGTTAATCAAAGCCCATGCAAAAATTTTATTTATTTTTTTTAATCGTCCTGGTGTCCTGCCGCCACAAAGAAATTGCAGCCAGTGAGGAAGCGCCTGTAAGCCAGGCGCAGACACCGGTTACCGTGACCACAATAGCCTTCGTACCTCTGGTAGAATTTGAAGAGTTGAATGCCACATCTGCTTTTTTACAAACCAATTTTATCAAGGCGTCTGCGAATGGGTATATACATTCTGTAAACATCAGTCTGGGACAACCCGTAAATAAGGGAAAGATCGCCTTCACATTGCAAACAAAGGAGGCGAAAGCATTGGGCAATACGATCAACCAGCTTGACCCCTCATTTCATTTCACAGGTTTGATACAAATTCATGCTACTGCGAGTGGTTTTATTCAGGAACTGAATCACCATGAAGGAGATTATGTACAGGAGGGGGAGCAACTGGCGGTGGTTACCGATTCAAAAAGCTTTGGATTCATTTTGAATCTTCCTTATGAATTACGCCGCTTTGTGAGTACCCATACATCCATGCAGGTAGATTTACCAGATGGCACTCATCTGGAGGGTGAGGTAGCTGCCATCATGCCCAACGTGGATTCCGTTTCTCAGACACAGGGGGTTTTGATAAAAGTAAATACATCTGCCAGCATACCCCGCAATCTTGTAGCAAGGGTAAAGATCATCAAAAGCGAAAGAAGGAATTCGGCTTCACTTCCGAAGCAGGCCATTCTCACCGATGAGGCCCAGTCGAATTTCTGGGTAATGAAAATGATTGATTCTGTAACGGCTGTGAAAGTAGCCATCATAAAGGGGTTGGAAACCGCTAACAGGATGGAGATTTTAAGACCGCAATTTTCACCTTCTGATAAAATAATCATAAGTGGCAACTACGGGCTTCCTGATACGGCCAAAGTAAAAATTGTGAAAAGCGAAGAATGAAGAATTTTTTTATCAGCTATAAGAACCCGCTGACGGTTGTCATCGCCATGATCATTATGGGTGGCATCTTTGTTTACAGCAGGTTGCAAACTTCATTATTCCCTGAAATTACTTTTCCAAAGATCAAGATCATTGCAGATGCGGGGCTTCAGCCGGTGAACAAGATGATGGTCACCATCACCCAACCTCTGGAAAATGCCATCAAGCAGGTACCCGACCTTGGAGACTTCAGGAGTATCACCAGCAGAGGAATTTGTGAAATCTCAGCATTCATGAACTGGAATTCCAATGTGGACCTGAGTCAGCAGCGAATTGAATCGAAGATCGCCCAAATCCGAAATTCACTGCCTCCGGAAGTTCAGATCACCGTTGAAAAGATGAACCCATCCATTCTTCCTGTGATCGGGTATACATTGGAAACCAACAGCAATGAAAGAACGCCGATCGACATGAAGCAGATTGCTTTATTCACCATCAAGCCGTTCCTTTCCCAGGTTCCGGGAGTTGCCGAGGTACGGATCATTGGAGGAAAGCAAAAGGAATACTGGCTCACACTCCATCAACAAAAAATGAGTACGCTGGGACTTACGCCGGAAGCCCTGGCCATTGCATTGTCGCAAACCAATTTTATCCAGTCTAATGGGTATTTATCTGATTACCGGCTGTTGTATCTGACAGTTACAGATGCCACTGTTCATTCTATTGAAGAACTGAAGAATGTGATCGTTTCCAATAATGGAAAGCGCATCGTGCAGCTGAAAGATATTGCTGACATCCGGATCAATGAAGGTGTAGAATATACCAGGATCAATGCCAATGGCAGGCAGGGGATATTGATTGCAGTGATCAAGCAGCCTAATTCGAACCTGATTTCCATCTCCACAGAAATGGCCAGGAAAGTAGAAGAACTTAAAAAAATTCTACCCCGGGGAATCAGCATCAAGCCCTACTATATCCAGGCGGATTTTGTAACGGATTCGGTTAAAAGCGTAACAGACAGCTTATGGATCGGACTTGCGCTGGCTATTTTTGTGGCGATTATATTTCTACGGTCTGTCAAGGCCAGCGCTACCATTTTAATTACTATACCGGTAACGATTTGTTTGTCACTTATTGTTTTGTATGCAGTAGGGTATACACTCAACATCATGACGCTGGGCGCCATAGCTGCCGCAATCGGTTTGATCATAGACGATGCCATTGTGGTGGTGGAACAGATTCACCGGACGCACGAAGAACATCCCGAAGAATCTGAAAATAATGTAGTGCAGAAAGCCATTCACTATTTGCTGCCGGCCATGATTGGTTCTTCATTGAGTACCATTGTCATCTTTATTCCATTTGAAATGATGAGCGGTGTAGCGGGTGCTTATTTCAAAGTGATGACCAATACCATGATCATCACGCTGGTCGCATCATTTTTTGTAACCTGGGTATGTCTCCCGGTTATTTATTTATTGCTGACAAGAAAGAGTCATGAAAAAAAAGTAAGTAAAAAGCAGGCAAAACCTCATGGCGTTCACCAGCAAAAATGGGTATCGTTTTTTATTCATCAGCCCTGGATCAGCATCCTGATCATCGTGGCTTTAGGAGTATCTATCTGGTGGATCCTTCCCCGGCTTCAGACTGGCTTTTTACCAGAAATGGATGAAGGAAGCATTGTTCTCGACTACAATTCACCACCCGGTACTTCTTTGGAAGAAACGGACCGGATGCTACGGCTGGTAGAAAAGATCATTAATAAAGTACCTGAAGTGGAAGCGTATTCCAGACGGACTGGAACACAAATGGGTTTTTTTATTACGGAGCCCAACAGAGGCGATTACCTGATACAGTTGAAAAAGGACCGCAAGCGTTCCAGTGATGAGGTGATCTCAGATATCCGGCAGCAGGTGGAATCTACACAACCTTCTTTGAAGATTGATTTTGGACAGGTCATCGGTGACATGCTCGGTGACCTGATGGCATCTGTTCAGCCTATCGAAATCAAAATCTATGGTAATCAGATTGCCAGGTTGCATGAGTTGTCTAAAGAAGTAGGAAAGGTAGTGGAGGGAGTAAAGGGTACCGCGGATGTTTTTAATGGCATTGTGATATCGGGTCCGTCGGTGAGCATTATTCCCAATACCATGGCACTTGCACAATATGGATTATCACCCCAATCCTTACAAAATCAAGTACAGTTAGGTATCCAGGGAAATCCTTTGGGTTCAATTTTGGAAAAGGAACAGCTATCCAGCATCCGTCTTTTATATCCTAATTCCGGAGATCAAAGTGTGGAAGGCATTAAACACATGCAATTATTTCTTCCATCCGGAAAACTTCTACCCATCACTAGCCTTGCCACCATCAGCGTCAATCCGGGCGATGCCGAAATTGAAAGGGAAAATTTGCAGTCCATGGGTGTGGTTACAGGAAGGCTGGAAAACCGGGATCTTGGAAGTACCATTAAAGAAATACAGCAACAAGTATCTTCTCAGATTATTTTGCCACAAGGGTATCACATCACTTATGGGGGTGCTTATGCCGAGCAGCAGCAGTCATTTCATGAATTGCTGATGATCCTGATTACGTCAAGTTTGCTGGTATTTGGAATCATACTTTTTCTTTTCAAGGATTTCTTTGTAGCTCTTACGATCCTGCTGATTGCAGTACTGGGAATTTCAGGCAGTTACCTGGGGTTATATATTACCAACACCCCACTCAATGTAGGTAGTTATACAGGCCTCATCATGATTGTTGGTATCATTGGTGAAAACGCCATCTTCACTTATTTGCAATTCAGGGAATCTATGCTCAGGGATGGGAATGTGGATGCTTCTATTATTTATTCTATATCCACCCGGTTAAGGCCTAAATTAATGACTGCTCTGGGAGCCATAATTGCACTGATGCCATTGGCCCTTGGGATTGGCACTGGCGCTGAACTACACCAGCCACTGGCCATAGCAGTAATAGGTGGTTTTATTGTGGCGCTGCCTTTACTTTTGATTGTACTCCCTACTATGCTGAGGTTCATTTCAAAAAAAACCGGGAAAGAGGAAAACAAAAACCAAGGAACTGTAACCGCGGTGCTTTGATCACTTATTTGATCACTTAGAAGCGTGGTAATCCTTTGTAGGTATTTTATTCAAGGCAATTAAGAATTGTTTACGATATCCTTTGCTTACGATAAGGCAATTAAATAATTGAACAACACCTAACAGGTCTTACAACCTCTTTTTGTCCTTCTCAGATTTCACCACCACGGCCTGTAACAAAAGGCCTGCTATGTGCCTTTGTTTTTGAAATGTTTCACTCATTTCACCCCACGTAGCCGGTATGAAAAATTAGTCTCATAACTGACATCGCGCTGCCACATTAACAGGGTATACAAATAAAAGCTTAGCCTGCTGAAAGCTACCCGGTTATATATGAAGGGTAGTTTTTCATAGTTCAATTCCCTATGAATTCCCTATATCGAAGGTTAGGTTTGTACTCGTTCATACTGATGAAATACCACGTAGTCTCCGGACATTGAAGAACCACCAGTCCGTCCCCCGGAAGACCAGGGTATGAATACTTTTCCAATCCTCTTATGAAAGATCTTACAGTATCCCATTGATTAATTTTCGACAATCCAAATCTAAGGGTCGGCATTGTTTCACCCAAAATCGATGAACAATGTTGAAAAAAAACTTAGTAAAAAAAGGATTTTTTGGTTACGGAATTTTATTACTGATGCCAAATGTATCGGCGGTAAAAAGCGAATCATTAATCCAATTGCAACAATCGGGTATTGAAAAACTGACTCAGGAAGTCAGCAATGCCCCAGACTATCTGGAACTCAAAAATGCAACTGATTCAACCACCGGATTATTTTCAACAGTACCTGAAAAGAGGTCTGCCCCTACACCGGAAGTTGGTTTAAACAGGCATGCCACAAAATTTGTCAAAAGCTTTCTTAAAAAAGAAGACGAATCACTGACACGCGTAAAACAGCGCAGTAAGTCGTATTTCAAATTGATCGACACGATTTTTACCCGCTATCACCTGCCACTGGAATTAAAATACCTGGCTGTGATTGAATCAGAACTCAATACCACTGCGGTGTCTAGAGTGGGCGCAAAAGGTATGTGGCAGTTGATGCCCGTTACCGCTCGCGAACTGGGATTGAAAGTGAACTATAAAAAAGATGAGCGTACCCAAGTCTATAAGAGTACGGTGGCTGCAGCCAAATATCTGAGAGACCTGTATGCCAATTATGGCGACTGGTTACTGGTGATTGCGGCGTATAATGGTGGCCCGGGTACTGTAAACAAAGCCATCCATAAAGCGGGCAGCCGTAATTTCTGGGCCCTTCAGGAATACCTTCCTATGGAGAGCAGGGGGCATGTAAAAAGATTTATTGGAACCCATTATTATTTCGAAGGAAAGGGTAGCATTACTACTCTGACCAAAGCAGAAGCCATCGCTTATACAAAAGCCATTGCCTTATTTGCTGCGATGAATGCTAATGAAGAAATCAATAAAGAGCCTGTTCCGGTGGTCGCCATCCGCACCAACCGATAACTGAAAAGCATACAGGATGGTTAGTTATGCCGGACTTTTGCAGAAGCCTCACGCCATGCAGGAGTTCGGCTTTTTATGGAACACCTTCTTTCCTTTTAGAAAGAGTGAAGCCAATGGTAGTACCAATGTTTTCTTTACTTCTTACATGAATAGAGTGACCATGCGCTTCTATGATATGTTTGCAAATGGACAAACCCAGTCCACTGCCAGTTACATCTCTACCCCTTCCTTCATTGGTGCGGAAAAATCTTTCAAAAACACGGTCCAGATTTTTTTCGGCAATACCCATTCCGTCATCACTCAGTTCAATCAGAATATTCCTGTCATCAGTATTGTACATGCTGGCTACCGCAGTTCCTCCATCCTTTCCGTATTTAATCGCATTGTCTGCCAGGTTGCTGAACACCTGCCTTATTTTATCCTTATCAGCATAAACGATCATGGGTTGTTCGCACCCTTTTTTGATGGAAAAAGTTATGTTTTTTTGTTCTCCTTTCCACGAAAGATTTTCGAATACTTCCCGCACTACATCCTGGATCACAAACGGTTGTTTGAATAATTTTATTTCACCCCTTTCCAGCTTTGATATTTCATCCAGGTCATTGATCAGGCTCACCAGTCGCTCCACATTTTTACCTGCTTTTTGTAAAAAACGTTTGTTCACTTCAGGGTTGTCCATGGCACCTTGCAACAAGGTATCCACATATCCCTGGATGGCAAATACCGGTGTTTTGAATTCATGGGATAGATTTTGTAAAAATTCTTTTCTGAAAGTTTCGTTTTTCCTGAGCAGCTCTACTTCACGGCTTCTTTGTTCGGCCCACGCTTCTACATCTTCTCTCACATCATCAATTCCTTTCTTTGGAAGGATGTATTTATAATACATCTCTTCTTTTTTACTGGCTTTTGTTTGGTTGATGAATTTATAAATCAGTTTAATTTTCCTGTAAATGAAATTCTGGATGATGGTCAGCAATAAAAAGAAACTTCCCGTAAAAATGAGGAGGAAAGAAATGACACCTTCCAGCCAGTTGTACTTCATCACATAGATGCCCAAACTTATTGGTACTGACAGCACCAGGGCAGTAAAAGCTGAAAGTTGACGGGGTGAAAGATTTTTTTTATTCAAGGGAAGTGTAAAATGAGTAGTGTTCAGTCAATAGTGAAATTTTTTTAGAAAATTACAGTTCAAACTTATAGCCTACGCCTTTCACTGTAGTGATACAGTCTATACCCAGTTTCTGTCTGATCTTACGGATATGAACATCAATCGTCCTGTCGCCAACAATCACTTCATTACCCCAAACCTGGCTCAGGATCTCGTTGCGCAAAAAAACTTTTCCTGGTTTGGAGGCCAGCAGGTATAATAATTCAAACTCTTTTTTGGCGAGCACGATATCCGTTTTATCATATTCCACCATAAATTTTTCCGGGTCGATCACCAGGTTGTCTATCACTATTATATGGCTTTGGGTCTTATTGATCCTTCTGAAAAGGGCATTGACCTTGCTTACAAATACGCTGGTGCTTACCGGCTTACTTACATAATCATCGGCTCCGGTACTAAATCCTTTTAGTTGGGTGGCTTCATCGCTCAAGGCTGTCAGGAACATGATCAAGGTTTCTTTAAAAATGGGCTGTGCCCTGAGTAATTCGCATACTTCCATCCCATTTTTTCTCGGCATCATCATATCCAGCACAATCAGGTCGGGGTGGTGATGCCTGGCCTTGTCCAGCGCTTCATCCCCATCCTTTGCAGTAATGACCTGATATCCTTCCTTGTCCAGATTGTATTTAAGGATTTCAATGATATCGGGTTCGTCATCTGCAATCAAAACCTTACGGTGCTTGGCATCCATACTGCTGTTTGGGCAAACCTACACGAAAAGGTGGTAAGCATCATTTGGTGCTGGTTGTTAATACAGACTTAATGATAAATTAATAATGAATTTCCGTGCTTCCTTCCCTGCAATTGCCACTGATAGCATCTCATGAAAGAGTTAAAGGAGCGTAACCAACCAATTGTAGAGAACTTCTGATGGCTGATTTCCTTAACGAATGTTTAGTTCCGGGGGCGTTAAATTTGTACCATGCTTAGAATGAGTATTAGCTTATCGTTATTTTTGAAGAGCCTGCTTTTGCTCCCCGGCCTTTATGCTTCTGCACAGACTTCTGTATTCTATTCTCATGTGGCTCTCGATAAGGGTTGCAAACCACCCATTGGTCGTGTTTTATGGCATGATAGGATTGACAGGGAACAAAAGAATACGCTTCGAGCAGATGGAAAAGCCGATATGGAATTCAAAGCGGGAAATAATGATGACCTCAACTATTTTATTACGAGGGCCATTACCAACCGGGTAGACGACCTGCAGTGTAAAATTGAAAGTGATTCCACGCTGGGCGACCAAAAGAAAAAAAGTTACCTGTCGGGACTTGAAAAAATCCTTAAAAATTTTAGTTCCTTATTCAGGGCGCGCCAGTTCAACGCTTCCCATCTTCCTGCTGCACTGGAGGCTTATGATGCAGCTATGAAAAAGGATATGAACAGAGAAAGCATTGAACTGGTAGTTGATCAGTCGGCGTATGATGTGGGAAGGTTACTTCTCCTGAGTGATGCATTTAATGATAATTCGGGTTTCAGGTCTGCAAAAAATACTTCTCTCAGAAAATATTTCCTGCTTTATCCGGAACAGACATTTGTCAAGTTAAAAGAGAATCCCGACCTCCCTTTCAGGGACAGCCTGATTAAAGTGGCAGGTTACCGTTACCCTAAAAAATTATATGATTTCGCTTCAGCTGATAACAAGTTAGGCTATGCGATCCGTAACGTGGATGATCCGTTTATACGCGCGGTTTCCAAAATGGCTAAAAGCGGAGGCAGCGGGCAATTATATTTTCCATTTCTGGATAACCTCACCACCAACAAGCAAAGTTTTGAGGAAATAGACGCGGTTAAAGATGACGAAGGAAAGTATTTTCAATTGCTTGTAAAAACCAGAATGGATTATGTGAAACGGTCACTGAATGGTGAGAAGATTATCAGCATGGGTGTGCTGGATACGATGCTTCAAAGAAAAGCCAGACTTTATTTTATTAAGGAGATCAATGCCCTTCATGAAAAACCTGATGCCGTCAGGTTTCAGATTCTTCAGTCACTGAATGCACAGGAATTGTACTACCTCGTGATTGCCGGTGAACAGGACCTGTATACATCCAGCTATGTCAAAGGTATTTATCCGCTGATGATGCAAAGGATCGGAAACAGGGGCGACTCGTTATTGATGTCGGTGAGTTTCGACCGTTTCAAGAAATTTATCAAAATGGCTGCTGGTTATAACACACTCAGCGATTTTATGGGAAGTTTCCCGGAAAAAGATAAAGCCCAGACGCTGATGACAGCTTTTGTAAACGGTTTGGAAAAATCAACCGGTCTTGAAGATGGGGTGGATGTGGCGGATTCGTATGCCAGTATAGCTGAAACCATTCAGCCGGTTGCAGATGAAATGTTGAAAAATGTGAAAGTCAATTACGATCGAAATGTCAAAGACAATAATAAAAGAGGTATGGTGATCTACAATCTTTTATACAAACTGTTTTTGTCAGCCGACAGTACCAAAAAGATAGATCTCTCCAATGAATTTGGAATTCCACCCGTATACCAGGTATCGTATCGTTCACTTGCTGAAGACAGTTCGGGCAAGGTGGTGATGCAGGTCTTTTTTTATGGCGACAAGGATGGCAAATGGAATTATGGAAATTTTGTTCCCCAGTATACCAATGCCAACTGGAAGAAAATTGAAGACAATAAAAACTGGATCGCTTTTGCTTCCACCAAAGGCAAACCCATTGTGATCTATGCCAATAAACCACTGGATGAAGAATCTGGTGCTATTGACAAGGCACAGGAAGCATTGGACAAATTCCTGGCCGATAACGGCATACATCCGACAGTGATCGTGCACCGTGGCCACAGTTATTATGCGCCTTATACTATTGAGCAGATCCCATCTTCAGCAAAAATAGTTTTCCTCGGATCCTGCGGAGGTTATAACCTGATCCATGACGTACTCAAACATTCTGCTGATGCCCACATTATCGCTTCCAAACAAACGGGTAAATTGAATATCAACCAGCCATTCATGGATTTGTTGAATGAAAAATTACGTAACGGAAATAATATTGACTGGATCCCGTTCTGGAATGAATTCAAAACAAAAGCTGGGAAAATAGAGGGATTCGAAGATTATATTCCTCCATATAAAAACCTCGGTGTTATCTTCATCAAAGCTTACAACAGCTCGATGGGCGAGGAGGAATAAGTGAATACATTTTGTAAGTCTGCGGGAACCGTGAACAAAGGAGGAAGTTCCCTGTTTTGAGGATTAAAGTTTGACAAGTGAAAAGCACGGAAAAGAAGCGTTTTTTTGATGTATTACTATTAAAAAGGGTCCTGCAATTTACCCGCCCCTATAAATCCAGGTTCATCGGGTCTATTGTTTTGTCGGTTGTCCTGGCTGCATTTACGCCAATACGTCCACTCCTTATCCAGCATACCGTAGGGAAATACATCGCCGGTAAAGATTTCAACTGGCTGATTTACATCACCATCATTCAGATTGGTTTTCTCCTCGTGGAAACCGCGCTTCGTTTCTACTTTTCCTACATCACCTCTTGGCTGGGGCAGGCAGTGGTCAAGGACATGAGGGTAACCATTTTTGGTAAAATTCTTCACCTTAATCTCCGGCAGTTCGATCATACGCCCGTAGGCACCCTCACCACAAGAACTATTGATGATATTGAACGCATCAATGACATTTTCGCGGATGGACTTATACCCATCATCGCCGACCTGTTATCTATACTTTGTGTGCTGGGTGTGATGTTTTATACAGACTGGAAGTTGACGTTGATTTGCCTGATTCCTTTTCCAGTGATCATTGTAGCTACCTATTTTTTTAAAGAAAGTGTGAACCGTTCTTTTCACCGTGTAAGAAATGCCGTGGCACAACTCAATGCTTTTGTGCAGGAGCACATTACCGGAATGTATATTGTTCAGGCATTTGCAGCTGAAAAAAAGGAATTCGAAAAATTCCGTAACATCAATAAGGAACACCGCAACGCGAACATCCACGCCATTTTTGCTTACTCTGTGTTTTTCCCTATCGTTGAAATCGTTTTGGCTTTAGCCATGGGACTGGTCGTGATTTATAGTGCTAATCCGGGCGTTATCACGGCTTTCATATTATACCTCAACCTTATTTTCAGACCCCTCCGTGTGATCGCAGATAAATTCAATGTACTTCAAATGGGAATGATCGCCAGTGAA
>JANLYU010000398.1:0-10665 GCA_031365785.1 Flavisolibacter sp.
GCAACACTGAACAATCCCAACCCCCCTGCGTCCGCTATCCAGCGTTCTTACCAGTTTTCCACTACCGTGACCGACTTCAGTGGTTCAATCAGTTTTCACTACGAAGATGCGGAGCTCAATGGACTTTCTGAAAACAGCCTCCACCTGGCAGTGTTTGATGGAAGTACCTGGACAGAGATCAGTACCAACCTTACTTATGATAACGCCAACAACTTCGTTACCATTTCTGGTCTTTCTAACATTACCCTTAATGAACTTACCCTCGTCAGCAACCTGACACCGCCAGTGATCACTTCGATTTTTCTGACGAGCGATAATACTTTTTGCACTGGTAATAATAATAGTTATCCACTCACGGCTGTTCCTTCGGGCGGAATTTGGAGTGGTGATGGTGTGTTCGATAATAACGACGGAACTTTTTCCTTCCGTCCCTCTTCGGCAGCAAGTGCCGGAGATCATATATTAACTTATACACTCACTGATGTGGGTGGTACTTCAACAGCAACGCTTTCCGCACACCTGAACCAGACACCTGCAGTATTTTCTATTACAGGAGGTGGGAACTTCTGCGACGGCACCGGTGGCTCTTCCCTTGGTCTCAGTGGATCGGAGACCGGTTTTAAATACATGCTTCTCTACAATGATGCAATACTTAAAACTCTAGATGGAACCGGCCTGCCTCTCGACTTTGGTTCTTACGTTTTGTCAGGTGGATATACTATCCAGGCTTACAGCGCCACTTGCTCCAGGGATATGAGCGGCATGGCCAGGATCAGGAAATTGCTCTTGCCAGATGCTACTATTTCAGCAAATGGCGTTACTGATATTTGTCCCGGAAGCACGGTGGGACTTTCTGCTCCGGCTGATTTGACGTACCTGTGGTCTTCAGGGGAGACTTCCCAGACTATTGATGCCAAAGCCGGAACATATTCTGCCATCCTCACTGGCATCAATGGTTGTTCAGCGATTTCAAATAGTATTACGGTGGTTGAAACCGACACCAAAGCACCGGTACCCGACCTGTTGAAATTGCCTTGGCTCAATGGAGAATGTTCCTTAACGGTAACGCCTCCAACGGCAACAGACGATTGTGCGGGTCCCATCACCGCAACTACCAAGGATCCATTAATATATGACGTGCAGGGAAATTATGTGATCCATTGGATATATGATGACGGACATGGCAATACCACGGAACAACTACAAGAGGTTTCCATAAAAGATATCACACCGCCAGTGATGATTGCACCAGCAGACATCGATAACCTCCATACAGATAGGAGACAATGTGGAAAATACAGTGAAAGCTTTTTCCTGGGTTTTCAATCCGCCACTGATAATTGTGATGCAGTCAGGATTGAAAATGATGCACCACAGTTTTACCCGGTGGGCACCACCCTCGTTACGTGGACAGTGTATGATAAAGCAGGTAATAGTGGCACTGCTGTACAAAAAGTAACAGTGATGGACGTGGAAGCTCCCAGCATAAAAGCGCCTGAAGGCATTACTTTAAAATTAAATGCAGCTAATTGTACTGCCAGTACAGAGCAATTAGGTAAACCAACAACAGCCGATAATTGCGGTGTGGCTTCAGTATCGAACGATGCACCTAAATATTTTCACCTGGGCTCGAACATCGTCATCTGGACAGTAACCGATGTTCATGGAAATACCGCTGCAGCCGAACAAGAGGTGTTGGTAGTAGATGATCAGAAACCAGTGATCGTATCAGCACCCCAGAATATGACCGTGAATACGGGTATTGAAAATACCTCTTGCAGCAATACGGTAACCTGGACGGAACCTTTAGTTACGGATTGCAGTACAGTCAGTGTTACTTCAACCATGCACAGCGGCGATGTATTTACAGTAGGAACAACGACGGTCACTTATACCTTTACAGATGCAGCAGGAAATGTGTCCACGCATAGTTTTGATATAACAGTGGTTGATAATACTCCACCGAAAATAGTAAAGCCGTCAGATATATATAAATACAATGACTACGGTGAATGCAAAGCTGGATTCGCTATTCCCGTACTATCTGCATCAGACAATTGTGGTATTCGAAGTATTATCAATGATTATACAAATACAGATAATGCAAGTGGTTATTATCCTGTAGGTACAACCATCATTACCTGGACCGTCACTGATGTTCATGGAAACATCAGCACGGTCACTCAAAATATTATTGTCAAAGATGTTGAAAAACCAACTATTACCAGCCCAATGGAAATAAGGCTTGATAATGACCAGGGTCTTTGCGGTTCTGCCTTTAACATTAGCCTGTATCCAGTATCAGCCCATGATAATTGCGGCATTGCAACGATTACCAACAACGCACCTGCCATGTTTCCGATAGGCAATACTAGGGTAACGTGGACCGTAACTGATATGCATGGAAATGTCAGCATTATATCCCAGGATGTTTTGGTAACTGATAAAGAATTACCAAAAATAGTTTGTCCTGCTGCCATCACACAAAGTACTGATGCTGGTAAATGCTCCGCTACTGTAAATCTGACAACACCAGGCGCCACAGACAACTGCGGAATCAAAGAAGTTGTAGTTTACCGTCCCCATACTAATTTGCACGATCCTTATCCGGTAGGTACCACAGAAATCACATGGGTAGCGAATGATGTACATGGTAATTACAGTATTTGCAAACAGCTGATCACCATCACTGATCAGGAAAAACCTATCATTACTGCTCCACCAACTGTGATCGTCAATACGAATGCAGGCACATGTTCAGCAACTGGTGTTCCACTGGGAAGTCCTGTGACTTCTGATAATTGTGGTGTTGCATCTGTAAGTAATGATGCACCGTCTGGTTATCAATCAGGAACTACGCTTGTCACCTGGACAGTAACGGATATTCATGGTAATTCAAATACAGCAACACAAATTGTAACTGTCAAAGATGTAGAAGTACCTACCATTACTGCACCGGCGAATATTTCAGCAACCAATGATCCTGGTAAGTGTGGTGCAATACAAATCTTAGGCATACCTATTATCAGGGATAATTGCGGTGTGAAGTCGTACAGTAATAATGCGCCAGCTATATTTCCTGTCGGTACAACTATCGTTACATGGACTGTAACTGATCTAAGTGGTAACACCAACACAGCAACTCAGGAAGTTCTGGTGCAGGATCAGGAATTGCCTGTACTCACCGCGCCTCTTTCCCTGACGCAATCATCCGACCCCGGTAAGTGCTCGGCAACTGTAAACATTACGGCTCCAGCCGCAACCGACAACTGCGGCATCCGGGAAGTGTCCGGCATCCGCAATGACGGCAGGAATGTAAATGAATCTTATCCGGTTGGAACTACAGTCATCACCTGGAGCGCTGTGGATATTCATGGAAATGTCAGCAATGCAGTTACACAGACCATTATAGTAAATGACCAGGAAAAACCAACTATCATTGCACCTTCTGCCGTTTTGGTTCATCCGGATGCCGGAAAGTGTACCGCTTCTGGTGTGGCACTTGGCCTGCCAGCAACAGCAGACAATTGCGGTGTAGCCTCAGTAACCAATGATGCGCCTGTACTTTTCAGCAATGGCGCCACTACTGTCACCTGGACAGTGACTGATGTTCATGGAAATACCAATACAGCAACTCAAACGGTAACGGTGAAGGATGCAGAAAACCCAACCATAACAGCACCAGCAGACATCTCCAGGATGAATGATGCGGGTAAGTGCGGTGCAGTAGTTTCGTTAGGGGTACCGGTTACCAGTGATAATTGTGGCGTAAAGTTGGTTACCAATAATGCACCTGCATTCTTCCCTGTTGGTACAACCGTCGTTACCTGGATGGTAACTGATGTAAATGGCAACACGGCAACGGCTACTCAAAAAGTTTCAGTAGCAGACAACGAAAAGCCAGTGCTTATATGTCCTGCTGTTGGTACATTATGTTATACTGCCGGAAATTATTCTATACCTGCGCTAAAGGCAGTTGATAATTGTGGCATTGCATCAGTCAGTTATACTATAACAGGTGCCACTATAAGAAACGGAACAACCCTGGATGCCAGTGGAATCATGAATATTGGTACCAGTACCATCAGTTGGACAGTAACAGATCCAAGTGGGAATAGTACTACCTGCCAGGTTACGGTGTTTGTGAGTAAGCAACTCAGTGTAATCGTTCCAAATACATTTGTACTCAGCAAAGGTGTACAACTGAATACCGTGTACATCGGATATAAACCAACTATAGGTTTAGCAGCTATTCCTGTAGGAGGAATGTTCCCTTATACTTTCCTGTGGAGCAACGGTTCAAGGTTGCCGGGAATCCTGGTGAGTCCTACAGTACCTACAACGTACACAGTAACCATCACTGACGCTAAAGGATGTGTTGTAACAGGCAGCAAATTGATCAATGTGGTGGATGTGCGCTGTGGTTTGAAACTGGACAGGGTGGTAGTTTGCAGGCCATACACTACTAAGACCGGAACCGTTTACCAGACAGAATGCGTGTTACCTGAAAATGTAGATGATGTATTGGATAAAGGCGGTTCCCTGGGTGCATGTACTTCTGTTGTTCCTACGATTACAGTGTCGACAGAAAAATTGCCAAAATTGAAAGATGCGGTACAGCAACAGGAACTTTCGCTGGAAGCCTATCCCAATCCAAGTAATGGACGTTTTATCCTGCAGGCAAAAGGAATTAGGGTCAATGAAAGAGCTGAGGTCATAATCTATAATGGAATGGGTAAAGTAGTAGAGGTGAAGATTGTTGCACCAGGACAAACCATAACACTGGGACAACTTTACAGGCCGGGCGTGTACTTTGCAGAACTCAGGCAGGGCAAGGATAATGTTAGTATCAAGCTCGTGAAGCAGTCTGAATAAAATAGGTTTTGATATTTAAAGGGTGGTATTGAATACCACCCTTTTTTTATGTGGATGATGAAGATTTAATTCATTTGTTTGATAAAAGTTGGGTAGCCGTGTTGGTGTTACCACCAACAACTCTTATCCCAGATAGTGTGTCAGGAATTTCCATTCACTATTCCCTGTTTCGTAAAATAAAGCTGATGAATATCTATAATCTGCTGGTACTTTACAGATATTCCAGTGCGGCTGTAAAGGATTGTAATGAATATAATTCAGCTTTTGCAACATGACCTTTTCAGACCAGATATCTACACTTAGCGAATTTCTTTCCCATATCTGGTAATTCCTGTCCTTTGCATTTACCTTAAATCTTTCAAGCGCAGGCGGATGATATTTTGTGATGTTAAATTTTATTTGTTGTGCCGTATATTTCAAGAAATCTCTTTGGATATTTTCTTTTTTATGACCTTCTGCTATATGCCAAATCAAATGAATGTGGTTAGGCATGATTATAAAGCCATAAACCACCACCTTTTTATTTTCAGTAAGATAGACAAGGCTGTCAGTTATGATATGTTTGTGTTTAACTGGTTGAAGTAAGTCCTTCCATTCAAGAATGGTGGCTGTAAAGAATTGCGGGTAGTATGAGTTGGAATCTGCCACAATCAAAAGATAAAACCTGGATAAAAGTTTTTAATGTGAAATACACGCAAGTTGTTGGTGATAACACCAACAACGGGAGCAGAATACCCTCTTTTGTCGGGATGACAAGTATTTTATTGTACCACAGATCCCTTATCCGGGATAACAAGGAAATTGATAAAATCAACAACATTCACATGAAAATAATTTTTATAATTTTTGCTTTATTCATCATTTAAGTACGAACATTGCCCATCAGAAATCGTTAATGCTTGTCATAATGAAAGAAAAAAAACTGATCCACTTCCTGCACGAATTGCCTGCCACCGCCCGATTTTTGATTTCCTTAGGATTTTCCATGATCATTTTCATGTTCGTGGAGAACAAGGAAACTTCCGTAACGTTTATGTCTGTATGGTTGGGATTTGCCTTCAGTAACCTGCTGCTTTTCTGGATCACCATTACCACTGCGAGGCCAGACGAAATCAAACTGATTGCAAAAAAGCAGGATAATAGCAGGACACTGATTTTTCTAGTGGTGGTGGCGGCTTCCTTCATCAGTTTATTTGCCATTATATTATTATTTCGCATATTGCCCGGTACTAAAGGTGTCAGTTACTACTTCCACTTAACAATATCCGCGGTATCTGTTATTTGTTCGTGGCTCTTGATCCATACCATATTTACTTTTCGGTATGCCCATCTTTATTACAGCTGTAAAAGGAAAGAAAAAGAATTGGAAAAAGAACATGTGGGGGGCTTGGAATTTCCAAATGACGAGGAACCGGATTACATGGATTTTGCCTATTTCGCTTTCGTCGTGGGCATGACCTTCCAGGTTTCAGATGTGCAGGTTACCTCCAGCAACATCAGGCGTCTGGTGCTGGTTCATGGCCTGCTTTCTTTTGTGTACAACACGGTGATTGTAGCACTCAGCATTAATATCATTTCGGGTTTAATTCAAAGGTGATTTAAATGATGAGAATGAATGTGACTTAGAAGTTGTCATCCCATGAAGGAGGGACTTGAGGCTACAAATAAGACGACAAATTATTCAGTAATGTGGTGACCTCAGGTGTTTGACATCTACAATCCCGACGCCTAATTTTAGCTTGTCATTCCGACGGAGGAGGATTGTACTCGTTGTCATCCCGACGAAGGAGGGATCTAAGGCTACGAGTGCAATGACATTCCAGTAATAGTAAGAATAACCGAACATTGCCTGCTTCTTACACACTTTCTGTAGGTCGTACCACAGATCCCTCCTTCGTCGGGATTGTAGATGACAATTAGTGACAGGGATAACAATAAGAGTAGGATAACAAAAAGAGTAGAATAACAATAAGAGTAGAATTGCAATTAGTGATTAAGATGACAATTGGTAAGGGGGAAATAAAATAATGTAGTGAAGGCAACAGGCTCGGGTTGTACATAAATGAATAATGAATATAATGTCCGTTGTCATCCCTGATAAGTCAACACCAGGATCTGTAAGTGAACCCCCAACCTCTTACAAAATAACTTACGCTTCCATTCCCTCATTTTTGTAATTTCAAATCATGTTGCTACTTGGCATTGATTTGGGCACTTCTTCCGTTAAGGTTTCAGTGGTGGATGCGTCAACTTGCGCCTGCGTGGCTTCCGCACAATTTCCTGAAACAGAAGCAGGAATTATTTCACTTCATCCCGGATGGGCGGAACAGGATCCGGAGTTGTGGTGGGATCAGGTACAACTGGCGATCCTCAAATGCCATTCCTCAAAAAATTATGATCCACAAGATATCGCCGCAATCGGGATCGCCTACCAGATGCATGGTCTTGTTTTGGTTGATAAAGATCAAAAGGTTCTCCGGCCTTCCATCATCTGGTGCGACAGTCGCGCCGTGCAGATTGGTGAACAGGCTTTTCAAACCATAGGTGAAAAAAAATGCCTCCAACATTTGCTCAACTCGCCTGGAAATTTTACGGCTTCCAAACTTGCGTGGGTGAAACAACACGAAACCCAGTTGTATCAAAAAATAGATAAAGTACTATTGCCCGGGGATTTCATTGGCATGAAACTTACCGGCGAAATCACCACCACTATTTCCGCCCTGTCTGAAGGGGTTCTGTGGGATTTCAAATTCCATCGTATCTCCACTGACATCATCGATTATTTCCAATTCGACAAAACATTTTTTCCCCGTGTGCATCCTGTTTTTTCTGAACACGGGTATCTCACACGAACCATAGCACAAAAACTTTCATTGAAAGAAGGCATTCCTGTTTCTTACAAGGCAGGCGATCAATTGAATAATGCCTTTGCATTACATGTTATGGAACCGGGAGAAGTGGCGGCTACTGCCGGAACATCGGGGGTAATTTATGGCGTCAGGGACCAACCTGACTATGATGTAGCATCACGCCTCAATTCCTTCGCACATATCAATCATACAAATGACCATCCACGAATTGGGGTGTTACTTTGTATCAATGCAGCAGGTATCTGCAACCGCTGGATCAAAAATATCACCGGCCAGGCCCTCTCATATGAAATCATGAATGAACTGGCTGCCACCATTCCAGCAGGCGCCCATGGACTTTCTTTCATCCCATTTGGTAATGGAGCAGAACGCATGTTGCGCAATCAACTGATTGGAGCCCATTTTCAAAACCTCGATCTTAACATTCATTCAACTCCACACCTGTTGCGGGCAGTTCAGGAAGGAATTGTTTTCGCCTTCCGTTATGGTTTGGATATCATGAAGGAAAATGGAATAAATCCTGATGTCATTCGTGCGGGGTATACCAATATGTTCATGAGCGATGTTTTTACTTCTTCTTTTGTAAACACCACAGGTGTATCAGTACAACTCTTCACCGGTGATGGCAGCACTGGTGCGGCAAGGGGAAGTGGAGTAGGTGCTGGTTTGATGACTCAGGAAACCGCCAGTAAAATGGTTCAACCTGTCAGGCTGGTGGAACCATCCAGTAAGGATACCTATGAAGAACTGTACCAGACATGGAAATACCAACTAGAAGTACATTTACACCTTCTGGATGAAGACATCTGATCACTCCTGTTAAAAAAATAATGATGCCGAAAACCTACAGCAACTATTTCAGAAACATCTCTCCAATAAAATTTGAAGGCCCTGATTCTGACCACCCATTTGCCTTCCGCTGGTATGATGAAAATAAAATGATCGCTGGCAAAAGCATGAAGGATCACTTTCGCTTTGCCTGTGCCTACTGGCATTCTTTTGGCGGATCTGGAGCAGATCCTTTCGGAGCACCCACTCATTTATTTCCATGGGATCAAATAGGCGATCCAGTGGAAAGGGCGTTGGTGAAAATGGATCATGCTTTTGTATTTATTTCAAAATTAGGATTGCCCTATTATTGTTTCCACGATGCAGACTTTGTTGACCTCACAGATGATGTGGCAGTGAATGAAAAAAGACTCGAAAAAGTGGTGGAACATGCCAAACAAAAACAAGCGGATACAGGCATCAAGCTGTTGTGGGGTACAGCCAATTTATTTTCTCATCCCAAATACATGAATGGTGCGGCTACCAACCCTGATTTTCTGGTGTTGGCGCATGCGGGCGCACAGGTAAAAGCAGCTCTTGATGCCACCATTGTGTTAGGTGGTGAAAATTATGTTTTCTGGGGTGGACGGGAAGGGTATATGAGTTTGCTGAACACCAATATGAAAAGAGAAAAGGAACACCTGGCCAGGTTTCTACATATGGCGAAAGACTATGCCAGGAAGCAGGGATTTAAAGGGAATTTTTTTATAGAACCCAAACCCGCAGAACCTTCCAAGCACCAGTATGATTTCGACTGTGAAACAGTAATTGGATTTTTACGACAGTATGATCTGCTGAATGATTTTAAGATTAATATTGAAGTGAACCATGCCACGCTGGCCGGCCATACTTTCACACATGAATTACAGGTGGCCGCTGATGCAGGAGTATTGGGTTCCATGGATGCGAACAGGGGCGACTATCAGAACGGCTGGGATACAGACCAATTTCCAAATAACATCAATGAACTCACAGAAGCGATGCTCGTCTTTTTAGAAGCGGGCGGACTACAGGGTGGGGGTATTAATTTCGATGCAAAGATCCGGCGCAATTCAACGGATCCTGAAGACCTGTTCTATGCGCACATCAGTGGTATGGACGCTTTTGCAAGGGCCCTTATAACCGCAGATAACATACTGCAGAAAAGTGATTATAAAAAATTCAGAAAGGAACGATATGCTTCTTTTGACCACGCTGAAGGCAAGCATTTTGGGGAAGGCAAATTGCATATGGAAGACCTCAGGAAATATGCCATGGAAAATGGAGCACCAACCGTCAAAAGTGGAAAACAGGAATGGCTGGAGTTGCTCATCAATCAATATATCTGATTGGAGTTATTGCAAGCTACCGGATCTTATTTCTGAAAATAGTCTCATGTCTTATTGGGCAAATGATTTCCTTTAGTGATCACATAACTCACATGTCGAATTCAGTGGGTACATCCATCATTTTGTCAAGAAGCATCACAATACTTGTGCATGCTTGCGTTTCGTCAATTCTACATGGTCCCTGACATCCGTATCTTCCAATATGCGCTGGTGTCGGGCATTGCTGGCGATGTATAATGCAAAAGCCCCTATGGCCGAATCCTTCAGTGCATTGGTAAGTGCAATACGGGAATACTCAGGATCTGCTGTGTCCAGAAAATTAGGGATGTGGATCAGCAGAACAAAACTGAAAAGCAATGCCGCCAACAGGTAGGCAGAAACTTTTACCAGTTTGTTGGTCATAAAGGAAATCGCTGCCAGGATAAATGCCACCCCAACGGTATACACCCAGATCAAACCTCCAGGTAAAAAAGTAGGCACTTTGATAAGAAGGTCATTAGGAAATCTGAAATGCTGAACGCCGAAGATGAGCATCACGAGCGCTAAAATGTAGATGGCGATTCTTGAAACAATGTGTTGATTCATGATCAAGAATTTAGTAGTTTAAAGTTACCATATTTATAAATAATCCAACCATAAATGAATTGGTTATAACTCATGCGTAGGGTAGTTTATAAATATGGTAACTTTAAACTACTAAATTCTTGATCATGAATCAACACATTGTTTCAAGAATCGCCATCTACATTTTAGCGCTCGTGATG
>JANLYU010000404.1:0-2649 GCA_031365785.1 Flavisolibacter sp.
CACATAATATAGGTGTGATAAATAATGTGATCTGGGATTATGTGAATGCGCAGTTCAACAATAATATTGAAATAGTGATCGTAACTCAAAATGTATCCACTATTGCTGTGAATGACCAACTCACACCAGCATATGCAGGAACAAACTCAAATACCATACTTTCAAATTTCACTGCCTGGGGCCAGGCAGGTAATTTTGGCATTACCTATGATGATGCAGAATTCTGGACGACAAGAGATATTGATGCTGATGGAGCAGGTACGAATAATGGAATTGTCGGCCTTGCATGGGTTGGAGTGATTTGTACGGCAAACAGGTATCATATCCTGGAAGATTTTGCAGGCAGTGTTCCAACCGGATCCGGTTATCTTTTAAGAGTTCTTACATCACATGAGATGGGGCATAATTTTAACTGTTCTCATGATGGTGTTGGATCGCCTTATATTATGGCGCCAACGGTACAGAATACGAGTACCTGGAGTCCCGCCAGTATTACTTCTGTTGATACCCATGTTGGTACAAGAGGCTGCCTTGGTCAATGCAGTACAGCGGGCGCACCAATTCCCGATTTTATTACAAATCCCCAGGCGATATGTCCAGGTGGCACTATACAGTTTACAGATCATTCTCTACACGGACCCACATCATGGAGTTGGACGTTTCCCGGCGGTGTACCAGGTACTTCTACTGTGCGGAATCCTTCTATTACGTTTGCAGCTAACGGGGTAAAAATTATCCAATTTCAGGCTACAAATGCTATCGGCTCAAATTCCATCACTAAAAATCTGCTTGTAAGCAACACGCCAACAGTTGCCTGTACTAATGTAGGCGTAGGTACAAGTAATGCGGGAGTGAATTCTTTTTCTCTTGCAAATATTAATAAGATATCAGCCGGTCTGGCAATTGACGGGAATAAATACATGGATTTTTCATGCACTGACAATACCATGCTGGCGCCAAATACACTTTATAGTGTATCCGTGAACGTAGGGACTACAAATCCCTCCAATGAATTCAATCTTGTGCAGCTTTTCATTGATTATAACAATGACGGAGATTTTGTGGATGCAAATGAAGCGATCTATTCTTCGCCCTCATGTTATATCGGAACCCATACTTTTTCCTTTACCACCCCGGCAGCTCCACTGGTATTTAATCAGTTTCTAAGGTTGCGTGTTATCGCAAAGGATTGCATTGGAGGAGTAAACTCCTGTTATAATGTGACTGCGGGACAGGTAGAAGATTATTCAGTCTTTTTCCCGGATGGGATATTACTAAGTGCCTCATTGCTCAGCTTTGAAGGTTATCACCAGGATGAAAAGAACATTTTGAAATGGCAAACTTCATCAGAGATCAACAATCACCATTTTGATATTGAAAGAAGTTTTACTGGAACTTCATTTGAATATATAGGAAGAGTTGCCGGCGCAAATACAACCACATCCAGCTATTCATATACAGATAATCTTTTAATTCTCTCTGCTTATCATCGCTTTTATTACAGGCTGAAGATCATTGACCGGGATGGCAATTTTAAGTACAGCAATATTGTACTGCTGAATTCAGACGGGTCAGGTGAGCCTGTTTCTGTTTACCCGAACCCAGTTAAAAAAGGGGAACTTCTACAACTGAGGTTACACAACACAAAAGCTGATATGATCGAGATCATTAATGCAATGGGTCAGGTTGTTTACAGGTCCGGTAAATCGGTATCCGGTACTATTAGTATCCCCGCCTCCTCCTCATGGGCAACCGGGTATTACATTTTGAGAATATATGGAGTAAAACCGCTCACACAAAAATTCATCATTCAATAGGAGGAAGACTTGCAGTGAATGTGGTATGGTACCTCAAAACATTCCCGGAAAGTAAACTATTCAATCTAAAATTAATCTATATAGCTGATGTTCAATTAATTAGAAGTAAAGTAGTCGCTTTTGTTACTTAGTGTGGGCGTCTTCCTTTTTACATTCTGTCTGGATCAGATTTTTATTTAAAAGATATTAGGAAATATAGTACTTGATATCGGCAAAGATGATCCCAAATTCTAAAGAAAGGGTGCTATTTTAAAAACATATGATTTTAAGAACTTTAGAGGCAAAAGGAATGAAGAATCCCCATTTTAGCAAAAATCCTACCAATTAGCCAAAAATCGCATTTCGTAATTCATTTTTCGTTATTTATTCCCTACCTTTGCCCTCCTTAATTTCGGAGTAGTGGCGCAAGCCCTCTCTTCGCGAATTAAAGGATCTACACTAAACGTTTTAATTACAATATGTCTGCAACTAAATCAACCGCTGCCAAGCGTATCAATTTCGGAAAAGTTGAACTCCTGGCAGAGACCCCCGATTTACTCGGAATCCAGATTCAATCTTTCAAAGACTTTTTTCAGTTAGAGACCACACCCGACAAACGTAATGTTGAGGGTTTGTTCCGCGTGTTCAAGGAAAACTTTCCTATAACGGATACGCGTAACATCTTTGTGCTGGAGTTCCTTGATTATTATGTTGATCCTCCGCGTTACACGATTGAAGAGTGTATAGAAAGAGGTTTGACCTATGCAGTTCCATTAAAAGCAAAACTAAGGTTGAGCTGTAATGATGAAGAACATGTGGATTTTCAGACGATCGTTCAGGATGTATTCTTAGG
>JANLYU010000434.1:0-26102 GCA_031365785.1 Flavisolibacter sp.
ACAGACGGACATAACCACTCAGCCTTGCTATTCCATGCGAATCAATTCCGCGCAGGTCTGCAGATAATAAAACCTTTGAAGCGAGATCAGCATCCTCCTCACTGCATCCGATCTTCAGAAATACTTCAGTGGCAAATGAAAACAGGTAATTGTAAGAAAAAATCGATACGTGCATGGCGTGCAAGATAACGATCGCCAGAATTGGAACCATCAGCAGAAAACCCATGATGCCCAGTCATCAGGCAGCAGCAATGGATAAAGAAATCACGAAGTTAAATTCCTACCGACAGTATTGTCTTGATAAAACTTTATTGCAAAAAAATGCCCTGCCACTTGGTGCAGCAGGGCACTGAGATGATTGAATTAAAATGGCAGATCGTCTGCAACTTCTTCTCCACCTGCCGTGGCGGGCGTTGCGATCTCCTGCCTTGAAGAACCGGCATCCGAATTGGGCATGCCTCCATTATCACCTTTTCTTCCTAACAGTTGAACTTCCCTAACTCGTAGGGAAAGTGAAGCACCTGCCGTTCCATCATTCCTCGTAAAGCTTCTCACTTCCGGATTTCCTTCCACATACACCTGTGTTCCTTTTTGAAGGTAAGGCGCTACGGCGGTCCTGTCTGTCCAATACGCACAATCCACCCAGGTTGTTTTTTCCTGGTTGTTGCCCTGGCTGTCCTTGTATTTTTCAGTGTGGGCTACTGTAAAATTGATTACGTTTTTGCCATTTACCGTGTTGACTACGCAATCTTTCCCAAGATTGCCGATTACTTGCATTTTGATCATAGTGCTCATTTTATTAGGCCTCCAAGATAAGCTTTTTCGAGCTCTTTCCCGGGTAAAGAACTCGTGGTTTTTGTTATAATTTCTTCTATGAAATTACCGCAGGCTTGACGTCACTAAAAGAACTTATCCACGGATTTTTATGTTTTTTTTCTCCACAAATACTGAGGTAAATTGTAAAGGCAGATCATTAAAGAAATGAAATGACTTTTAGCATTTATTGTTTCTTGTCCCTGGGAGAAGTTTGTTCTTTAAGCCTTCCGGAATCTTTTAATTTCTGGTGCAGTAAATATTCTATTTGTCCGTTGACACTCCGGAACTCATCACCTGCCCACTTTTCCAATGCCTTGTAGGTGTCATTATCAATACGAATTACAAAATTTTTTTTATCGCCCACTTATCAATCATTTAAAGGTTGATAAAAATTCCCGCACCGATTTCTCAAACGAAAGTGGATCGTCACTTCCAAAAAAAACCTTCCTTCCATTCACCAGCCAAAGCTGAATCCCTTTTCCATTACTCATATTATGGTATTGACCAAATCCCGGAAATATTCCGTATCCGTATTGGAACATAGGTGACTGGCGCAATTCGATCTTTTTAATGTCTGGCTGAAGTAGGACACTGAATTTTTTTTGTAGGGGCAACCAGCGATAAAACAAACCATTCCTGGTAACAATTTTTTCCAGTTTGATATAAATGAAACTGAAATACAAGATTAGCTGAATGGGTATGGCAATGGCCAGCGCCAGCCACACTTTGTTGTAATGATTCTTTTGAACGGACAGGAAAGGAACTGCAAGGGTAATCAAAACAGAACATATCATGAACAACTTCAGCCATTTTGGGAAATGTTGTACTTCCTCAAATAAAATTACACCTGTGGGTTCACTTACTTTCATGGTTATTGGTACAAAGTTCCGGTATTCAAAATAGGTTGCGCACCCCTTTCACCGCAAAGCACTACCATCAGATTGCTGACCATGGCGGCTTTCTTTTCTTCATCGAGGTGTACAATATCTTTTCGTGATAACATTTCCAACGCCATTTCCACCATCCCTACTGCGCCTTCTACAATTTTACTTCGGGCAGCAACGATTGCGGTTGCCTGTTGTCTTTGCAACATCGCTCCAGCAATTTCAGCAGCATAAGCTAAATGACTGATGCGTGCCTCTTTGATAATAATACCTGCAGGTGCCAAACGTTCGGTGAGTTCATTTTCCAGTATCTCATTCACCTTGTCTGACCCGTTTCTTAAAGTAATATCCGCATGCTCGTCTTCGAGATTATCATAAGGAAAACTATTGGCAAGGTGGCGCACGGCAGCCTCACTCTGGCGGAGTACATATTCTTTATAATTCACCACATCATAAGCAGCCTTGTAGGTATCTCCCACCTGCCATACAATTACGGCCGCGATCTCAATAGGATTACCCAGATTGTCATTCACCTTCAGGCGTGCACTTTCAAGGTTTTGCGAACGGAGTGAAAAATTCTCCAGCGAATAAAAAGGATTGACAAAAAACCAGCCATTGTGCTTCACTGTACCGGCGTAAGTTCCAAACATGTTGAGCACACGGGAATGATTGGGTTGTACGATGACAAGTCCTTTCATGAAAAAAATACTCAGCATCATCAGTCCAATGGCAGAAATGATGATCCCTATATTTTTGGGGTCTTCCTGTAATCGTAAGAACAAATAAATAGAAGTGCTTAGTGTTACCAGTATGATCAGGAAACCAAATAAACCCGAAAGTGGCTTTACGATTTTTTCCATATAAGTAATTTTTTGGATGATATCATTTTGATATCAAATATATATAACTTACACGTGAACCAAATATTATTTGATGAAAATGTTCGTTTTTAAATGACACTATTATTCCGTAAGGGATTGCGGCACCGAAGATTTTATGATGGATAGGAACAGCAGATTATCAGATAATACCAGCTTTTGAAAAAAGCATGATTACAAGGGACGCTCCCGAACACACTTTAGGAATACCATACCAATACAGTGTATTACCCGGCACTATTTGTCTAAATTACTGTGGTAAAGGAATGGCCACTGAGCTATCCGCCAGTACTTCCATCTCTGACTTTGATTTTCTTTTTGGCGTTTTTCTTTTCATAATCAAGGATGGCCTGGGGTTTGGTTTTTTCCGCAGGCTTCACTGTTTTTTTTACCGGCGCTGTGCCATCACTGATGTCAATGGGTGCCAGTTCGTCGCTTTCAACAGATTCTTCCCTGGGTTTATTCATCACCCATTGCTCTGTTTTTTCCACACCGCCTGTCAGTGTATTATAATAAGTCCAGGTTCCGTTTTTATAAGAGTTGGGTTCTACCTTGATGATTTCTTTTCTTAAAATTTTGGAAGGGTCCTGAACATCCCGGATGTCGATGGTGTCATAAGGGCTTTTTGGATCGATCGCCCTCCACGTTTCTTCTCTGAGCGGAAGTCCTGAATAGGTGAAATACATACATTTACCACTTTTCATTCCGAAGGCATAATTTTCAAGACCAATGAGATCACCATCCAGTGAAAAACGTTTCCAAACGCCTTCCTTTCTGTCATCCACAAAATAACCTTCTTCTTCAAAGCCTCGCTCACCACGGAGGTCATCTACATGAATCACCCATGGACCCTGCTTTTTTCCTTTCAAATCTACTTTGTTGAGTGTATCCCCTTTGAGACTTACGGTATAAGTTTTTTGCTGAGCATCGGATTGCATGCTTATGAAAAGGATAACTATCAGGAGGTATTTCATAGTTTAGTAAGTTTGAAGATGATCCTAAACGAAACAATAACTGCTATGTTATCGAAATTAAAAAAATCTCTCTTATTCTTTAGTATTCTGCTCGTTAGTTTTTTCACAAAAGCCCAGGTCAAACCCACACCTGCGGCAGAAAGGCTGAAAAATGCCCAAATCCGGGAAGACCTATCCAGAAACTCAATTCTCAACAGTATCCCCTTTAATAATATTGGACCTACGGTCATGAGCGGACGTGTGGTTGATATTGATGCCAACCCCCAGGATCCCACTGAATTCTATGTGGCTTATGCCACAGGGGGTCTTTGGTATACTGTTAACAACGGTCAGTCTTTTGTTCCTGTTTTTGACAGCGCCGATGTGATCACGATCGGTGATGTTGCGGTGAACTGGAAATCCAGGATCATCTGGCTTGGCACGGGCGAAGTGAACAGCAGCCGGTCCTCTTATGCCGGGATAGGAGTTTATAAAAGCAGTAACAATGGAAAATCATGGCAATACCTGGGACTACCGGAATCGCATCATATCGGGAAGATCACCCTCCATCCTTCCGATGATCGTATTGCCTGGGTGGCCGCGCTCGGACATTTATATTCTCCTAATAAAGAAAGAGGCGTTTTTAAAACCACCGATGGAGGCATCACCTGGAAACAAACTTTATTCATTGACGAATTTACCGGTGTAGTCGACCTGGACATCAACCCACAGGATCCTTCTGAATTATATGCCGCAGCCTGGTACAGGAAAAGGTCGGCCTGGAACTTTGAGGAAAGTGGTACCAGCAGTGGAATTTATAAAAGTAGTGATGGTGGTGAAACATGGAATCTGGTTACGAAACAGGGTAGCGGATTTCCAACTGGTGAGGGTGTAGGTAGAATTGGAATTGCGGTATACCCTAAAAACCCTAAGGTCGTTTATGCCATCATGGATAATAATTTCCATAAGACAAGTGAAAAGAAAAAAGATTCGGTTACTTATGTTTTGCGTGATTTTCAAAACCTTAACAGGGAGCAATTCATGCAGCTGGATGCCAAAAAGCTGGATACTTTTCTTAAACGAAATCGAATGTACCCCCGCTACACTTCTCAAATGATTATGGAAAGAATATCCAATGGAACACTGAAGCCTACAGCCATCTGGGATTATTTGTATGATGCCAATACAGCGCTTTTTGATACACCCATCATCGGTGCGGAAGTGTACCGCAGTAATGATGCAGGGAAAACATGGGTGAAAACCAATTCCAAGGATCTCACCCTTTTCAATACCTATGGTTATTATTTCGGAAAGATCTTTATATCCCCTAACAATGAACAAAAATTGGTGATTACAGGTTATGATATTGAATTGTCCATGGATGGCGGCAAAACATTTACAAAGATCGACAAGGAAAATGTGCATGGAGATCATCATGTGGCATGGATGGACCCCAATAAAGAGGCGCACATGATCATTGGTAATGACGGCGGCTGTAACATCACTTACGACAATGGCCAGCACTGGTTTAAAGCCAACACACCGGCTGTAGGACAATTTTATTCTGTTTGTACCGACAATGACAAGCCCTATCATGTATATGGAGGCTTGCAGGATAATGGGGTCTGGTACGGGCCTTCCACCAATAAAGAAAGTTCCGCCTGGAGTGGCAGTGGTAATTACGCTTTCAAAAGTATCATGGGAGGCGATGGCATGCAGGTTCAGGTAGACACGCGCGATAATACCACCACTTATACGGGTTTCCAGTTTGGAAATTATGCGCGGGTCAACCGGTTGAATCCAAGAGAAAGCCGGCGCATTACACCACAGCATAATCTGGGAGAAAAACCTTACCGCTTCAATTGGCAAACGCCCGTACTGATTAGCAGGCACAACCAGGATGTAATCTATTTTGCAGGCAATAAATTATTCAGGTCTTTCAATAAAGCCGATACCATGCTGCCCATCAGTAATGACCTCACCAGGGGCGGCCTTCCTGGTGATGTGCCTTTTGGCACCATCACTACCATTGCTGAATCCCCGTTGCGTTTTGGAATGATTTATACTGGAACCGATGACGGCAACATTCAGCTCACTAAAGATGGAGGCTCAACTTGGAATTTATTAAACCCCGTGGCATCTAAAAAAAACATGTCTTCCTTGCCACAAGGATTATGGGTGAGCAGGATCATTGCTTCCCAGTTCAGTGAAGGAAGGGTGTATGCTGCCATGAATGGTTACCGCAATGATGATTTTGGTGCGTACCTGTTTGTAAGTGAAGATTATGGCGCTACATGGAAATCCATTTCTACAAACCTACCTGCTGAACCAGTGAATGTAATCAGGGAAGATCCAAAAAATGAACAGATCCTTTATGTGGGCACGGATGGAGGTTTGTACGTAAGCCTGGACCGTGGTCAGCAATTTATGATGTGGAATGCCGGCCTTCCTAAATCTATACCTGTTCATGATATTGCTATTCAGGAAAGAGAAAATGAACTGGTCCTGGGAACACACGGAAGAAGTTTCTACATTTCAAAGTTGGAAGATGTTCAGGCTTTACAGAAAGATAAAGACTGGATGAAAAAGAAACCGAAAGTGAAGGAGGTGGAAAAAAAGGAAACCATTGAGGAGAGGGACTGATTATACTATGGGTGCAGATATTGAACTCCCTTCGCCCGTGCGGGAATTCCTTATCCCCGGTAGTCAAACAATTTGAAACTGATTACTCAACAAACTAAATGTGATCAAATGAAAAGCCGCTATATCATTTTCGCCGATGATGATGCGGATGACCTGGAACTGATCACCGGTTTTTTCAAACATTACAACAACAGTACTGAGGTCAGGGAATGCCGGGATGGAAAAGAGGTGATGCAACTTCTTGACGGATTGAACCATGATGAACCAACACCTTTGCTGGTGGTGATCGATATCAATATGCCGAGGATGAATGGAAAAGAAACATTGATGGCGATGCGCCATAACCCCCGTTATAAAAACATACCTGTTGTGATCTATACCACCACCATCAATGAATCAGATGAAAATTACTATTCTCAACTGGGAGCCAGTTGCTTTAGCAAACCTGCTAGCATGGAAGGTGTCAGACAAACAGCCAGGATCCTGGCAGATTTCTGTGCTTCCCAGATTTGATAGTAATCCTTATAGGCTTCATGATCCTTTTTTTTGATGGGATTTTCTCGCTGAATGAATTACCGGGTTGCTGTTAAAATGTGATGTGACAATCCCTTATGATGGAAGAACCTTTCCTATTCGCTTATGAAAAAACAGGCAAAAGTATACAATATTTTTTCTACAGCCAGGCTTTCGCAGATGGCCTGCGTGCCGCTTTCGCAATCCTGTTGCCCGCGTGCACGGGTGCCTACTTTGGTTTTTTTGATATTGGTTTAACGATCTCGATCGGAGCCATGTGTGTGAGTCTTACTGATGCACCAGGACCCTTGTTGCACCGGCGTAACGGAATGTTGTTTTGTTCATTATTTGCTTTTTTGACGGCAGTATTGACTGCCCTATGTGCCATCCATCCGCTTCTCATGCTGCTGGAGATCATTGCAGTGAGTTTTTTCTTCTCCATGTTCAACGTATACGGCAACAGGGCCGCCGCGGTAGGTAATGCTGTGATGCTGGTTATGATCCTCACCATGGATAAAATTTTTGGATTTTGGGAGGTGCTTCCTCATGCGCTATTTATTTTTTCAGGAGGAATGTTTTATCTCGGCCTGAGTCTTTTGCTTCACAGGCTCCGGCCTTACCGGCTGGCACAAAGAGTGCTGGGTGACTGCATCAGGGAAATCGCCACCTATTTATCCATCAAAGGAGATTTTTACAATATCGAAACAGACATAGACCAGGATTACAGGATGCTGGTGATGCAACAGATCATAGTGAATGACAAACAGGACGCTGTTCGGGAATTATTCTTCAAAACCAGAGAGATCGAAGAAGAATCCACCGAAGAAGGTCGCAGACTTTTATTCACTTTTGTTGAAACTGTAGACCTGTTCGAAGACATTACGGCTTCTTATTATGATTACAGCCAGCTCAGAAAAGAATACTCTCACACAGGAGCACTAGACCTGATCAGCAGGTCACTTAAAAAAATTGCGATGGAACTGGATCAGGTAGGCATCGCGATACAGAATAATACAACTTTCGTGGCTTCCTTCAATTATGATCAAGAATTGCAGCAGATCAAATCTCAAATGGATCTGATCGCTCAAAAAGATCAGGTCAAAACATTAGTGCTCAGAAAATTACTGGTCAACCTGCGCCAATTGCTTAAAGACCTCAAAGACGTGGTGGTGTATTTCAACCTTCAGTTCAACAAGAATAAAAACAGCATTGATCACTCGCAGTTTGTGAGTCATCAGTCACTGGATCCAAAGATATTTTGGGATAATATCTCACTGAAGTCATCTGTTTTTCGTCATTCCCTACGGGTAGTAATTGCCTGCGTTACCGGATATTTGATAGCCCGTATCATTGGTTACGGTCACCATAGTTACTGGATACTGCTCACCGTAGTCTTTATTTTAAAACCGGCATTCAGCCTCACCAAACAAAGAAATATCGAACGCATCATGGGTACGCTTGCCGGAGGCGCCCTCGGTGTCTTCATTCTTATTTTTATTCCCAATAAAACCATTCAGTTTATGTTCATGGTGCTGTTCATGATCGGTACGTATTCCTTCATGCGTATCAGGTATCTGGTGATGGTCATTTGCACTACCCCTTATATACTGATCCTGTTTTCGTTTCTGGGTACTACCTACCAGTCTGTGGCAGAAGAAAGAATATTTGATACAGTGCTTGGAGGCGCCATTTCCTTTTCCGCCAGCTACTTTTTGTTTCCAAAATGGGAAAGCGAACAGCTCCGGGAATTCATGCATCATATTGTAAAATCCAATGCAGTTTATCTTCAGAAAATAACGGAAGCTCTTTCTGGTCAGGTGGTCAATATGATTTCTTACAAACTTGCCAGGAAGGAGGTCTACCTCAATTCAGCCAATTTATCAGCTGCATTTCAGCGAATGTTATCAGAACCTAAAAGCAAACAAAAACAAGAAAAGGAGATCCACCAGTTTGTGGTCCTGAATCACATTCTTTTTTCTAATACGGCCATGCTCACCACCACACTCCTTTCTAAAGAAACACGTGCTTATCCTGAAGAAATGGTGCATCTGGCTAAAAAAAGTGTTCAGCTTTTAAATGAATGCGCTAAAAAATTTGGTGACACTGATGATATTCCGGTTCCTGTCACCAGTCCGCATCATCAGGAGGCTTCCGCTCTTTCCAATGAGGACATTTTGCTGAAAGAGCAACTTGGTTTTATTAAGAAAATTAGTATGGATATCGATAAAACGACCACTTCTCTAATGCACTGATCAGGGAAGGAAATACTGAAGTGCCAGTTCATACCCTTTCAATCCAAGTCCGAAAATACTGCCGGCCGCTTTTGCTGAAACATGTGAAATCTTGCGAAATTCCTCACGCGCATGAACATTGGAGATATGGACCTCCACTACAGGTGTGAGGATAGCAGCAATGGCATCTCCGATAGCCACTGAAGTATGCGTATACCCACCCGGATTAATGATGATTCCATCCTGGTCAGCACCAAATTGCTGCAGGGCATCCACCAGTGCTCCTTCCAGGTTGCTTTGGATATAACTGAATTGAACGCCGGGATATTTTATTTGCAGCTGGCCAAGAAAATCTTCAAACGTCACTTGGCCGTAAACTTCGGGTTCTCTTTTCCCCAGCAGGTTCAGGTTTGGCCCATTAATAATGCCGATCTTAATCACAGTTTGATAATTTTTGCAATGGTAAAGATCAAGTTAGCCATTATGATTGAATGCAGGAAGTGCATGAAGGCGATGATGACACAGGCACCGCTTCTTTGATATCTTACCGCTTCAGATCTTCCCGGATCATATCCATGAATTCATCAAAAAGGTACCGGCTGTCATGAGGACCCGGTGTGCTTTCAGGATGATATTGAACAGAAAATGCATTTTTCCCTTTCACGCGGATGCCTTCGATAGACTGGTCGTTCAGATTCACATGCGTGATCTCAATGGTGGACGATTTCTTTACAGCCTCGGGGTCAATTCCAAACCCGTGATTTTGAGTAGTGATTTCGCACTTTCCTGTAACAATATTTTTTACAGGATGGTTCATGCCCCTGTGACCGTGGTGCATTTTGAAGGTGGGAATGTCGTTGGCCAACGCAAGAAGCTGGTGGCCCAGGCAAATTCCAAAAACAGGTTTAGTTTCTTTCAGAATCTCTTTCAATGTATTCACTGCATACCCCATGGAAGCGGGATCGCCGGGACCATTGGAAATGAAATAACCGGAAGGCTTGAATGATTTTAATTCCTCCAGAGAAGTTTTTGCAGGAAATACTTTTACATGTGCCCCTCTTTCTACCATGCAGTTAAAAATATTTTTCTTGGTACCGTAATCCAGGATCGCAATTTTTACAGGGGAAGAAGGATCACCCAGCTCGTATGCAGCAGGTGTGCTGACTACCGAAGCCAGTTCAAGACCATCCATGTCCGGAATTTGCTGAAGTTGTTTTTTGAGTTCTTCAGGATCAAGAATTTCAGAAGAAATCACACAATTCATTGCACCCTTGCTCCGGATATGGGTCACCAGCGCACGCGTATCCACGCCTTCAATGCCTACTATTTGTTGTTGCTTCAGGTATTCATCAAGTGACATCTGGGCCATCTTCCTTGAAAAAAGTTCTTCCAGGTTTCGGCCAATGAGTCCTTTTATTTTGATGCCATCGCTTTCCACATCGAAATCCGCAACACCATAATTGCCGATGTGAACCGCATTCATCACAAGTACCTGGCCGTAATAACTCGGGTCGGTAAACACTTCCTGGTAGCCTGTCATCCCTGTATTAAAACAAATTTCACCGCCCGTTGTACCTATAGCGCCAAAGGACTTGCCAAAACAGGTGGTACCATCTTCCAAAACTAAAATTGCAGGTTGTTGCTCCATGTTTTAAAAAGTTATGCAAAGAAAATACATCAGCTCATCCGGCAACGTTAAACTTACGCACACGAATGCGTACTGATTTCAGGTAAAATTGTTGAGAAACTTCATTCACTACCCTGGAAAGAAAAGGAAAAATTAATGACTCGCAAAAAAAAAGAGGCCATTGGCCTCTTTGAATATATAACAAGCAATCATTACTCAGGTTGTTGTTCAATAGAGTCAGCTGATTCTGCTGGACCTGCACCCTGCGTTTGTTGAGGTGTAGCGTCTTCTGTTTTCTTCTTTGACCCACCTGCGCGGCGCGTTCTTTTCGTTCCTTCCTTCCTTTCAGTTTTACCCTTACCATAAATCTCATTGAAGTCCACCAGTTCAATCATACCCAGTTCCGCATTGTCGCCGGGTCGGGTGCCTAATTTGATCACCCTGGTATATCCACCTGGACGCCCGGCGATCTTTTCACTGACCGTACTGAATAATTCAGTGATCGCTGCTTTGTCCTGCAGGTAACTAAATACCACACGACGCTGATGCGTAGTATTTTGTTTGCTTTTAGTGATCAGCGGTTCCACATAACCCCGAAGGGCTTTGGCTTTGGCCAGTGTGGTGACGATCCGCTTGTGTTCGATCAGCTGGCAGGCGAGGTTGCTGAGCAATGCTTCTCTGTGTGCTTTCTTCCGGCCGAGGTTGTTGATTTTGTCTCCGTGACGCATGACATTTGTTTTAAAAGCTACACCGTGTCAGGAATTGTAGCCTGTGAATAATATACTGAAACATCCACCAGTAGCTCTATGTGGGCGCTACATGATTGGCGCCTTGTTAATAATCGTCTTTGTCTATACCAAGCTTTCCGAGGTCCATTCCAAAATGAAGACCTCTTTCATTAAGCACCTGCTCGATTTCTGACAATGATTTTTGTCCGAAGTTCCTGAACTTCATCAGGTCCTCCTGCTCATATTGAACCAGTTCGCTGAGTGAATTGATCTTGGCAGCCTTCAGGCAATTGAACGCACGCACGGAGAGATCAAGGTCTTCCAGAGGCGTTTTCAATACCTTCCGCAGCTGAAGCGTTTGCTCATCCACAATATCTTCTTTCTTTTCTTCCTTATTATCGAAGGTGATATTCTCATCGGTGATGATCATCAGGTGCTGGATCAGAATTCTGCTAGCCTGCTTGACCGCTTCTTCAGGATGTATCGTTCCATCAGTAGAAACTTCCATGACCAGTTTCTCATAGTCAGTGCGCTGTTCCACCCGGGTATTTTCAATGCTGTACTTTACATTTTTAATAGGCGTGTAAATAGCATCCACAGGAATGTATCCCAGGGGCGCATCTTTTGGCTTGTTCTCTTCCGCTGGAACATAACCCCTGCCCTTGCCAATGGTGATCTCCACGTCGAGCTTGGAAGAACCATCCAGGGTACAGATCAGCAACTCCGGGTTCATGACCTGAAAGGACTGAGTCCCTTCCGCTAGCATGCCAGCCGTAAATTCTACCCTGTTCTTTATAGAGAGAGTGATCTTTTCGTTCTGAACATCGTGTTCTACAATTTTTTTCAACCTTACCTGTTTCAGGTTCAGGATAATTTCCACTACATCCTCTGAAACCCCTTTGATAGTTGCAAATTCATGCTCCACGCCTTCAATACGTACTCCGATGATGGCAAAACCTTCCAGTGAATTCAGCAACACGCGGCGCAAAGCATTACCAATGGTAACACCATAGCCTGGTTCCAACGGACGAAATTCAAACTGTGCTTCGAAATCAGATACTTTTTGAAGAACGATCTTATCGGGCTTCTGAAAATTTAATATGGCCATTTTTATTTTGATTAACGGTGATGATGAGGTGAAGCTACTGTCCACACGAAGTGCGAACGAGCAGCATAATAGTTATTTAGAATACAATTCCACAATCAGCTGCTCCTTGATATTTTCCGGAACGCTTTCCCTTTCAGGATAGGTAAGGAAGGTGCCCTTCATATCTCCTTCATTCCAGTCAACCCAGGTAAACTTAGGATTACGGCCACGGATATGACTGGTAACGGAGGCATTGTCTTTAGACTTCTCTTTCAGCGCAATCCTGTCGCCTGGCTTCAGCTGATAAGAAGGAACATTCACTACCTGTTCATTCACCATCACGTGTTTGTGGCTGACCAACTGACGTGCCGCGGGACGGCTTGGAGCAATACCCATGCGGAAGACTGTATTATCCAGCCGTGCTTCCAGCAATTTAATCAGGTTTTCACCAGTTACACCCTTGCGACGGGATGCTTCTTCAAATGTTTTGCGGAATTGCTTTTCCAGAACACCGTAGGTGTATTTTGCTTTTTGCTTTTCCCTTAACTGGAGTGCATATTCTCCCAGCGTTTTGCGCTTACGTTGCGCACCATGCTGACCGGGAGGATTAGAAGTTTTTCCTAACCATTTTCCATTGCCTAATATCGGCTCCCCGAAAATGCGGGAGATCTTGGTCTTTGGACCATTGTAACGTGCCATAATTTATTTCATTTCCGCTTTTTTGTACCGGCGCATTCATCAGTAAAAACGGTAAAAATGAATGAAGCGCCCTTTAATAAATGAAACCTGATTGGCTCTATTTCTATGTTATATATGGAAGGCCGAGGGTTACATGTCATAAACATGTAGCATTCAGCTAATTCATTATACTCTTCTTTTCTTTGGCGGACGACAACCATTATGCGGTAACGGCGTTACGTCCTTGATCATGGTCACCTCAATACCCGACTGGGCCAAAGCGCGGATGGCACCTTCCCTGCCAGCACCTGGACCTTTTACGAAAACATCCACTCTTTTAACACCTGCATCCAATGCTTTTTTAGCAGCATCGGAAGAGGCCATCTGGGCCGCATAAGGTGTATTCTTTTTGGAGCCTTTAAAACCCATTTTACCGGCGCTGGACCAGGAGATCACCTGTCCTTGCTTGTTGGTAATGCTGATAATCAGGTTATTGAACGTAGCGTTCACATGCGCGTCACCATAGGTGTCTACCTTTACAATTCTTTTTTTGGATGCCGCTTTTGGACTTTGCTGTTGCTGTTGTTGTGCTTTTGCCATGATAGGTAATCTTGTCTGTTGTTCACTCTTGATGAGTGCTGAATCAGTTCTCCTCCTGCACCTGGTATCCGTAACTAATTCAGAAAAATGGTGCAACTAAAAAGCTTTGAGCTCATGCTTCACGCAGCCAGCTCAAAGCGAATAACTTCTATTTCTTTGGTGCCTTCTTCTTACCGGCAACAGTCTTCCGCTTGCCTTTACGGGTACGGCTGTTGGTTTTCGTACGCTGTCCCCTCACAGGTAGTCCCTTCCGATGTCTGAGACCTCTGTAACATGCGATGTCTAGAAGACGCTTGATACTGGTCTGTACTTCTGAACGCAATTGACCTTCAACCTTTAATTCTTCGGTGATGGTATTACGGATGTTATTCAGGTCATCATCATTCCAATCCACCACTTTCTTATTGCGGTCAATGGAGTGTTTGTCCAGAATATAACGTGCAGTAGCAGATCCGATTCCGAATATATAGGTGAGACCAATCTCCCCTCTTTTATTTTTTGGTAAATCAACGCCGGCAATACGAGCCATAAGATATGTTTACGTTTATGTTTTTGAATAAGCTGTGTGCAATGCAAAATTGCGCAACGTTTTAACCCTGTCTTTGTTTAAAGCGGGGGTTTTTTTTGTTGATCACATACAATTTTCCCTTGCGACGCACGATCTTGCAATCGACACTTCTTTTTTTGATGGAGGCTCTTACTTTCATAACTATTTGGTTTGCGCTTCAAGCATCGGGCTGTGAGCTCCGAGACCTACGTTCTTTTCATACAGTAATCTCACCACTCTCGCTCCCGGCCCTGTAGCATTATTTATACCTAAATATGATCCTTCCCCTGCTTAAATCGTAGGGACTCATCTCTACACCCACTTTATCACCTGGCAAAATCCGTATGTAATGCATCCTCATTTTACCAGAAATAGTTGCCAGTATCTCGTGTCCGTTTTCAAGCTTCACCCTGAACATGGCGTTGGACAGGGCTTCAACTATAGTTCCGTCCTGCTTGATTAATGGCTGTTTCGACATACAAATTTGGGAGCGCAAAGATATAGGTATTTCCCCTAAAAAAAAGAAAAAGGAACTCAAGAGGACCATTCCAATGGAAAATTTGAAAAAATTATGAGGTTTACCTGGCCACAAGGCCTTCAAGAGGCACTTTAGTCATTTGGAGGTGATGATTTTGTAATTCATGAATATAAAGCGGGTGATTGAAATGTCGTCTGTCTTCCCGGTACCACACATCAATATTGGTATTATTCCCGGGATCATGGACCACAACCCTGAAGGCACCTTTTTTATATTTGTCGCCTTCGGGAGTACTTTCTTTCTCAAAACCAAGGATATGGACCAGCCGGTCTTCGGTCAACGGCACCGGAACTATTTCTTCGGGCGGATACCAGAATTCCTGGATCCCATTGTCAATGCAAGCCATATTGTCTTCCCGGGTCACCCTCACCACTGTACCAGTACGTTCCATGCCTGCATCAATTATATGAACAATATCTCCCTCTTTGAGGTCCATAATTCTTATCATGTATTTTGATTTGATTCCGAATATAAAAAAATTGAATAAAATACCTTCATAAATTTTCCTCCTGACTTTGGTTTTAAGGCAGGCGGTCTTCCCTCGAAACAGCCTCCTAATTCTTCAACAATTAAGAAATGAAACAATCGAACTATTCCATCATGCATCGTTTTAATTCTACATTATCTGTGGGCGAATCAACTTCATTTCCATAGGAGATTTGAAATATATTGTGCTTTTCCTCATTCATTATTCCGCCCAGCTCATCACATAATGATCATTTTCAATTTCCAGTGCTTGCTTGGTGAGCATCAGCGGATGAAATGTATCCACCATCACCGCCAGCTCATTGGTTTGTTTGGCTCCTATGCTTTTTTCCACAGCACCAGGGTGCGGTCCATGGGGAATTCCAGCGGGGTGTAGGGTCATCATACCCCTGGTTACATTTTTCCGGCTCATAAAATCACCATCCACATAATACAACAGCTCATCACTGTCAATATTACTGTGGTTGTAAGGCGCGGGTATCGCCTGGGGATGATAGTCGAATAGTCGGGGGCAAAAAGAGCAGACTACAAAGTTATTGGCCTCAAAAGTAAGGTGTACGGGTGGCGGCTGATGTACCCTTCCGGTAATGGGTTCAAAGTCATGTATCGAAAAAGCAAAGGGATAGCAGCATCCATCCCAGCCCACCACATCAAAAGGGTGATTCCCATAGTGAATGGGATAAAGCATTCCCCTTTTTTTGGTTTTGATGATAAAATCACCCTTCTCATGGTGGGTCTGAAGGTGTTGTGGCGGCCTGATGTCCCGTTCCGTATAAGGTGAATGTTCCAGCAACTGTCCATATTTACTCAGGTATTTTTTTGGAAACCGGACCGGACTATGCGACTCCACAATAAACAGCCTGTTGTCCTCACTTTTGAAATGAATCTGGTAAATGGTACCTCTCGGAATGATCAGGTAGTCTCCATATGAAAAGGAAATTTCTCCATACAATGTTTTCAGTACGCCGCTGCCTTCATGCACAAAAATGATCTCATCCGAATCCGCATTTTTAATAAAATAATCAGTGACGCTTTGCCGTGGAGCTGCCAATACAATCTGCACATCGTTATTGACTAGTACCGGAACACGGCTTTCCAAAAAATCATTCACAGGTTGAATAAGGAAACCTTCGAAGCTCCGGTGGCTCAGCATTTTTTCTTCTGCAATTTGCGGTGCTACATTTTCCGGTTTTCCAGTTTTTATGATCTGGGTGGGCGGATGGAGGTGATATAAAAGTGAATAGTCGTTGGAAAACCCTTCAGTGGAAAATAATTGCTCCGCATAAAGACTACCATCTGGTTTACGGAATTGGGTGTGCCGCTTATGAGGTATTTCACCTGACTGATAATAATATGGCATATGCAATAATAGTTGACCATGCCCCCCGCAATCAAGAGACATTAGCTTTCGCCAAATCTACATCATTCCTAGAATGGAATTATCTACGAATGGACTGCTCTATTCAACAGTATTGAATCTTCAAACTAGACGTTTGAAGACCTACCACATTATCTACTTGTTTTCCTGGCTGGGGATTCGGCGGGAGAGTCAAAATCTTGAGGACGTTCCTGGCGATGCTTCTGAATAGCAATCTCTGTTAAAATAATTTCTTTTTCTTTAATCTCTTCATATTCGGCCCCTTTCAGAAGGGCTGACCTAAGGGCAGACTCGGCTTTAACATACAAATGTTTGATCAACTCTGGATTGAGGTATTTGAAATTGATTTCCATTCACACTATTCTTTGATTCGTATCACTGAACACAAACAATATGCCTTTGTTTGTAAACACCTTTTATAAAACGATTGGGGTGAATTTTGCATCATCTGCAATGTTGTAGAAATGAATCCATAAATTTATTCAAGCTCAACCATATAGTTCATGCTATCTTTTTTTTTCCATGAAAAGAATTGGTCTGTTATCTGATACACACAATTTTCTTCCAGAGAATGTTTTTGGATATGTAGAAGCGTGCGATGAAATCTGGCATGCGGGCGATTTTGGTTCAGCTGCTATTGCAAATCAACTAAGTGCCATCAAGCCACTAAAAGGGGTGTATGGCAATGTGGATGGAAATGACATCAGGGGAATATATCCCCAGAAATTAATATGGAAGTGTGAGGAAATAACTGTTTTTATGGTCCATATCGGAGGCTACCCGAATAAATATGCACCAGGTATTCGTCAGTTATTACAGGAGCACCAGGCTGACCTTTTCATTTGTGGCCACTCCCATATACTGAAGATCATGTATGATCAAAAGATCCATTGCCTTCACTTAAATCCGGGAGCAGCAGGCAACCAGGGATGGCATCAGGTGAAAACCATGATCCGTTTCACCATCGATGGTAAAGACATCAGGGACGCTGAAGTCATTGAATTAGGGTTGAAAGGAAGAACTTGAGGAAATCTATTTTCAATACCACCCTCTACCCGTTCCAATTTCACGAAAGGGCCAGGGGATGGAGGCCAGAATGATCAACAGGGCAAGCAGATAAAAGATCATAGTGCGTAGATGCTTGGCCTTATCACTGATTTTTTTTCTGCCCTGAACCTTACCAATATGGATCAGGATAATGGCAATCAGCATCCCTGTAAGATGTTCCACTGCATAAAATCGGGTGGTTGGATCCTTCATGATTTCTGACATTCCTTTTCCTTCAATAAGATGGTAGCCACGCGGACCTACGTACCATAAATAAAAACCAACGAGCAACATGGTATCGGCAGCAATGGTGAGTAATAAACCCAGACGGTTATCTGTTCTGATATAAGGCCGTTTGCCTGCAATCAGACTATTAAGTATCGCGAAAATCAGCAGCAATAAAACAATCCATCTACCCACACTGTGAACGTGCAACATTGTATTGTATAAGCCGGAATGATCCATGTTGAATTGGTTTGTCCAAATCTACTACACCAATTTCATATTTGGTACAGTCATCCGTTGTGCATCCACAGTCAGTTACCTGTTAGCCATTCAAATGCGAAGGCGGTTCATTACCGATTTTCACCTGAAAGTTGAAGAATATAATTCAGTGAAGCTCATTCGCCGCGCGCTTTATCTTTGGCCATGCGGAAAATTTTGCTGGTACTTTCTCTTTCTTTTTATGTAGTATCCTGCACCAACAATGGGAATGGCGATAAAGGCATGTTGTCGGAACCACCCTACCGATCATTGACTGACAGCATTGACAAATTTCCTGTTGTTGCAGAAACCTATTACCGGAGGGGCCAACTTCTGTACTCTAATAACCAGCTTTCCCTTGCTGAATCTGATTTCCGAAAAGCGTGGTCACTTCAGAAAAAAGAAGAATATGCCCTCAGCCTGACCTCCATACTCAGACAAAAAAATCAGGATTCTGCTTTGCAGTTTTTACAGCAGGCCCTGAAACAATTACCTGATAATTTTTTTTTACAAATCGGCCTTGCCCGCGGTTACCAGCAAAAAAAATTATATGACTCGGCACTTACTGTCTGCAACACCATCATCCTAAAATATCCCAATGCCATTGATGCCTTACTTTTGAAATCGGAAATTTTACAAAGCCAGAATAAGAACATAGAGGCGATAGCCACCCTTGAAAAAGCCTACACCTATGCTCCCGGAGACCCTGAACTGGTACACCAGCTGGCCTTTGCTTATGCGGAAGAGAAAAACCCCAAAGTGATTTTGTTGGCTGATTCCCTCATCAGGGCAGACACCGAAAAAAGACATGCTGAACCTTATTATTTTAAGGGAGTGTATTATTCCAACATCGCCAATGATAAAGAAGCCGTGAAGCAATTTGATGAAGCCATTAGTCATGATTTCAATTATCTGGAAGCATACCTGAATAAAGGGATCGTGTACTATGATCAAAAAAAATATGACGAAGCTCTTTCAGTTTTCAATCTGGGTATTAGCGTAGACCCCAGTTTCCCCGATTTCTATTACTGGTTAGGTAAAACTTATGAAATCAAAAAGAATCTTTCAGAAGCTCAACTCAATTATTCAAAAGCATATGGTCTCGATAAAACTATGGTAGAAGCTAAAGCATCCGCAGACAGATTATCAAAATAGTGGAATTAGTTTTTCCACGCTGGCAGGATATCACCTTAGTTGATAAAGCCGTCTGCACTGGTATCTGAAGAAGACCAGTTATTCAGCTATCATAACATTGCGTCCCCTATCTGTCTTGCAATTCCATTCCTATTCTTATCTTGCTTCTAAATAAATGGCATGCCCATCATAGCTCCTTCCCTTCTTGCATCCAACTTTTTACACCTCCAGGAAGAATGCGATATGATCAATGAAAGTGAAGCGGATTGGTTTCACCTTGATGTAATGGATGGGAGGTTCGTACCCAACATATCTTTCGGGATCCCCGTGATTGAACAAATCAGAAAAGCGACAAAAAAAATTTGTGACGTGCACCTGATGATCATGGAACCAGAAAAATATGCAGAGGCATTTAAAATGGCAGGAGCAGATATACTTACCGTCCACCTGGAAGCCTGCGTGCACCTCCACCGAAATATTCAGCAGATCAAATCCCTGGGCATGAAGGCGGGCATTGCCATTAACCCACATACACCGGTTTCCTTGCTCAGCGAGGTGTTGGAAGATGTGGATCTGATTTGCATGATGAGTGTAAATCCTGGTTTCGGTGGACAACAATTCATTCCCCATACCCTGGTCAAGATCAGGCAGCTTAGAAACATGATTGATGATCAAAAACTGGATGTGAAAATTGAAGTGGATGGAGGGGTCACTATCGAAAATGCACCTTCTCTTATTGCTGCCGGGGCAAATGTTCTGGTCGCCGGAAATACGATCTTCAAATCAAAAGATCCAAAACAAACAATTCATCAACTGAAAAATGTTAATTAAGTCAGCGGCCGTGACATTGAAACAGTCAGCACCTCAATGGAAGCATCAGTTGTTCTTCGCCCTAATGATTAATTTTAAAAAATAAATTTCCAGTTTGAAACACCGGCTACTTCTCCTTTATATTATGTTATTACCCGGTTTTTTTTGTTTCGCGCAAAAAAAAACAGCTGTTATCAGCGGAAGGGTGATCGATGAAAATGAAAACCCGGTGGCACATGCTTCTGTGGTTATATTGGGTCAGCTGAAAGGAACGATGTCTGGCGATTCCGGCATATTCAGCATTATCGTTCCTGCGGATAAGGCTTTTGCACTTCAGTTTTCCTATAGCGGGTATAAAACAGCACAGCATAATTTTATTCTCAACGAACATGAGAACGATTACATCACCGTTCGCCTGGAACCAGGCAATGGGGTGATGGATGAGGTGATCATCAGGGACCAGCGCGAAAGAACTGAAACTGGGCTGATCAGGCCGAATCCAAAATCAGTGATCAACCTGCCTTCTCCGGTGATGGGCGTGGAAGGACTCCTGAAAATTTTCGTTGGGTCTAACAACGAGCTTACCTCCCAATACAATGTACGTGGAGGCAGTTATGATGAGAACCTGATCTATGTGAATGACTTTGAAGTCTTCCGACCTTATCTGGTGAGAAGCGGCCAACAGGAAGGTTTGAGTTTTATCAATCCAGAGATGGTGCGCAACATTAGTTTCTACACAGGAGGTTACCAGGCCCGCTACGGCGACAAAATGAGTTCTGTTCTTGACATTCAGTACCATACTCCAAAAAAATTTGGGGGATCTGCCTATGTCAGTCTGATGGAACAGGGGTTTCACGCAGAAGGTCAGGACAGCAAAAAAAAATTGTCTTATGTCATTGGTGTTAGAAACAGAAGTAACCGCAATTTGTTGAAAAGTCAGGAAACAAAGGGCAGTTATATTCCTTCCTCAGCAGACCTGCAGGCACTGATCACCTACCAGTTCAATTCAAGATGGAATGCAGAGTTGCTGGGTAATCTTTCACAAACCAAATTCACTCTCATACCGCAGTTCAGTCAGCTTACTTCCACCATCTTCTCTCCTTTTTTTACATCTAATCTCGGCGTTGATATATTTTTTGAAGGAAGGGAAAAAGATGCATATTCCACGGCCATGGCTGGAATTTCTGCCACCTGCCAGGCCAGCAAAAATCTAAAATTGAAATGGCTGGCCTCCAGGTTTGAGAACGACGAGAAAGAAAATATGGATATTTCCGGTGCCTATTTATTTGGCGACAGGGATTTTGATAAATCCAGTTCCACTTTTGGTTTGATCGTCAATCCATTGGGTGCAGGCATGAATCAGAATTATACACGAAACCGGCTGAATATTGTATCATATAATCTTTCCCATAAAGGAAGCCTGGCTGCGGGCAGGCATTTATTTCAATGGGGTTCGGGCTTAGACCACACGCAGATACACGATCATTTGCATGAATGGGAATACCAGGATTCTGCCGGTTATTCATTGCCCTTCAATCCATCTCTTCTTCAGCTGAACAAAGTCATTTTCTCTACAGCCAACCTGTCGATCAATAAATTTTCCGGCTTTGTACAGGACAATGTTACGTTCAACAGGCATGGCAATGACTATACTTTACAGGCAGGCTTACGGTACAATTACAATGACCGGAATAGTGAATTTTTTATAGCGCCTCGCGCAAGTGTATCATGGAAACCTGCCTGGAAAAAGGATATTATTTTTCGCGCAGCTGCTGGTGCCTACCACCAGCCGCCATTTTACAGGGAATTAAGAAAATATGACGGAACGCTGAATACCAATGTAAAAGCACAAAGGAGCTGGCAGGGTGTAGCCGGTATTGACTATAATTTTATCGGTTGGAACAGGCCCCTTAGGATCACTACGGAGGCTTATTACAAACACCTTACCCATGTTGTACCTTATGATATCGATAATGTCCGCATCCGCTATTTTGGTGAAAATAGTGCCCGGGCATATGCAACGGGTTTGGAGGTACGTTTATTTGGTGAACTGGTGAAAGATGCAGAAAGCTGGGTAAGTTTTGGAATCATGAGAACCCGTGAGAACCTGGATCATGATGTCTACCAAAGGTATCAACTTGATTCATTGAACCGGCCGGTTGACAGCACCTCCGTGGAAGGTGGTTGGCTAAGAAGGCCTACCGACAGGTTACTGACTTTCGGCATGTTTTTCCAGGACTACTTATCAACGAATAAAAATTTCAAAGTGTACCTGAGTACCCTGTATGGTTCCAACCTTCCGTACAATATACCGGGTAGCATCCGCTATCGCAACGCGCTCACCATTCAACCTTATTTACGAACTGATATAGGATTCAGTGCCCTCCTGCTGGATGCAGAGAAATCGAACCGGAGAAGTCATTCTCCTTTCCGGAATTTCAGCAATATCTGGGCAAGTTTTGAAATATTCAATCTGATAGACCGTTCCAATACGATCTCTTACATGCTGATCAAGGATTTCCAGAATAATATTTTCACCATTCCCAACCGACTCACGCCCCGGCTTATCAATTTTAAATTGGTAGCCAGGTGGTAGACCCTTTCCCGGAAGTTTTAACTAATTCTTTTTGGATTGAAGAGGAATGAATCACTTCATTTTTATAGCTCCCACAACTCTTTGATGCCCTGAATCTCAAAATCCTCGTACACCGTATCTTTGCCATCAATGAGCACAAAAGGAAAAGTTCTGGTGGCCATGAGTGGTGGTATTGACAGTACGGTGGCAGCGCTGATGCTTCACGAGCAGGGCTATGAAGTAGTTGGCGTTACCATGAAGACCTGGGACTATGCTGCCAGTGGCGGTTCTAAAAAAGAAACTGGTTGTTGTAACCTCGACAGTTTCAACGACGCGCGCATGGCCGCTGTGGAACACGGATTTCCGCATTATATTCTCGACATCCGTGAGGAATTCGGAACCTTCGTCGTAGACAATTTCGTTGAGGAATACATGGCGGGTCGCACCCCCAACCCATGTGTGCTTTGTAATACCCATATCAAATGGAGAGCCTTGCTGAAAAGGGCGGATGCACTGGGCTGTGAATTCATTGCCACTGGTCATTATGCCTCTGTGTCCCGGCATACCAACGGAAGATTTACCATTACTAAAGGGATTGATGAAAATAAAGATCAGAGCTATGTGCTGTGGGGTTTGCAACAAGACCTGCTCAGCAGGACGCTGTTACCCTTAGGTGGCTACCGAAAACCCGAGATCCGTCAGATGGCTCATGACTTCGGATATCCGGAACTCGCTAAAAAAAGTGAGAGTTATGAAATCTGTTTTGTACCGGATAATGATTACAGGAGTTTTCTGAAACGTAATGTGGAAGGTCTGGAAGAGAAAGTGAATGGTGGTTTTTTTGTTGACAGTGATGGTTGTATCCTTGGCCAGCACAAGGGCTATCCATTTTATACTATCGGCCAGAGAAAAGGTTTGGATATAGCACTGGGCAAACCCGCATTTGTTACTTCAATTGATCCGGTAACCAATACGGTAATGCTGGGAAATGAACAGGATCTCGAAAAAGAAAGTATGACGGTCACCAAGGTCAATTGGATGAAATATGAAGGCCTTTCAGGTGAAATGGAGGCGATAACAAAGATCCGGTACAAGGATAAAGGAACCTTGTCGCTGATACAGCCTTCGCAATTTGGTGTAGAGGTGCAGTTTTTTGAAAAAGCTAAGGGTATAGCGCCTGGTCAAAGTGCAGTTTTTTATGAAGGCAATGAGGTGATCGGAGGGGGTATTATTATGAGAAAATGAGCCAATCCGCCTCCAGTTTTCTCTATACAATAATTGATGCATATTTAATAGGGTTGAAAACAACAATTTAACTCCATTCCAACCAACTATTAGCGACAAGTCAGCGTCTGAAAATTATCAATAATTTTAATTAGTTTTAAGACTGATTACCTCCGCATGAAGCGGGTCCAATAGAATCCTTTTACTTATGAGATCACCTCTGTTTAAAATTTTCCTGATACCGATCACTGCTTCCCTCTTATTCAGTTGTAAGAAAAATGAAGTGTTTCAATCTGACCCTTTATCGGATTACATTCCTTTGTCAACAGGGAAATACATTACCTATCAGCTCGACTCTACTGTTTTTGTAAATTTCAATACACAATCAGAAAAACATATTTACCAGGAAAAACAGGTGATTGACCTCCCTGTTCCTGATGCATTGGGACGCCCGAGTTACCGCGTTTTCAGGTACCTGCGTGATTCAGCCGGTATCCTTCCATGGGCACCAGCAGGAACTTTTTTTATCACACCCACTGGCAAAACCACTGAACTCATTGAGAACAACCTGAGGTATGTGAAACTCAGCTTGCCGATAAAGCAGGACTTCTCATGGAATGCTAACCGTTATTTGCCGGAAACGCCGCTTCGTCAGCTCTATAGTTTCACCAATGATGGCGACATGAAATTGGAAGAGTGGAATTCTTCCTATTCCGATCTGGGGGCTACTCTCAACTTGAATGGTAAAATGATTAGTAACGTGATTACTATAAATGGCGTGAACCAATTTGATAACATCCCCATCAACATTAATGTGTTCGCTTCAGTTGATTTTATGCAGGAAAAATATGCTAAAGGCATCGGGCTTGTTTACCAGGAATGGGCGATGTGGGATTTTCAACCTCCTCACGATAATATTCCTGTGGCGCAAAAGCACGGTTTCATTCTCAAGAGAAGCATGATTGATCATAATTAAGGAAATGAAAAGAAGCTGCTGGTGTTTGATAATCGCAATTGCAATTTTACAGGAGAGCCAGGCCCAAACCAGATATATCATTTCTTTCCGGAACAAAGATTCAAATCCCTTTTCACTTGCTCTTCCCAATGCTTTTTTATCACAAAGAGCCATTGACCGGCGCACCCAGTATGGGATAGCTTTGGACAGCACGGACCTTCCGGTAAATCCACGTTACGTTGACAGCATCAGGAAATCAGGAGCCGTAACCATCCTCAATATTTCCAAATGGCTGAATTCAGTTTCCATACAGACTACCGATGCTGCAGCCATCAATAAGATCAATAGTTTTTCTTTTGTAAAAGCAGTCACTTCCATCGCTCCAAGGATCTCGCGTCCAGGAATTGATAAACTGATGATAGAAAAAAATGTTCAGCCCTTGCCGCAGCAACGAGGAATGGGAATCGAATCAGATTTTTATAATTATGGTGCCTCTTTCACGCAGGTACATATTCATAATGGCGAATTTTTGCACAATATTGGATTACGTGGACAAACCATGGTGATAGGCATGCTTGACGCAGGGTTCAATAATTACCTCACGGTAAAAGCTTTCGACAGTGCCAGAGCCAACGGTCAGTTCCTGGGCGTTTATGATTTTGTGGCGCACGATTCAAGTGTCAATGAAGATGATTCCCATGGAATGGAATGTTTATCGACTATTGCAGCCAACATCCGGAGTCAGTTTGTGGGTACTGCACCCAAAGCCAGCTTTTATTTATTCAGAAGTGAGGATGCAGCCTCTGAATATCCCATCGAAGAACATAATTGGGTAAGCGCAGCAGAACGTGTGGACAGCGTGGGAGGAGATGTGATTTCATCTTCATTGGGTTATAATATTTTTGATGCTCCATTCACAAGTTCCAGTCATACCTATGCAGATATGAATGGCAACACGACCATGGTAGCTCTGGGTGCGGACCTTGCAGCGAAGAAAGGAATACTGGTGGTGAATTCAGCAGGTAATGAAGGAACGAACAGCTGGCACTATATCATAACTCCTGCGGACGGTGACAGTGTGCTGGCCGTAGGGGCCGTAAATGGTGCCGGCGTGGTAGCACCATTTTCCAGCTATGGACCTTCTTCAGACGGGCAGGTAAAACCAGATGTGGCTTCAGTAGGACAGGGTACTATTGTACAGTTTCCGAATAATAGTATTGGTGCTAATAATGGGACTTCTTTCTCGGCACCCAATATGGCAGGTCTTACCACAGATCGGAAGAGCAC
>JANLYU010000327.1:0-7783 GCA_031365785.1 Flavisolibacter sp.
GTGAAATGGTCGAGGTGTTCGTTGTAACCCTGAGGTGCTTTGAATTCTATATCTGGCTTGTTGTTGCTTTCCTGCTCGGCTTTAGTATATTTTTCGTTGTACTGTTGCAGCAATACGTCCTGCATGGCTTTTGGATACGTGTTTAGAGAATCCCACCCACCGATCCCTGGTGCTTTGGACATGATATGGTGGGTTACTTTCAATGAATCGCCAATGATGTCAATCGTTCCTTCTTCCCCGGTAAACCTGATACTTTCTGATCCTCCTGTTCCGCTTACGAAATTCACGGAAAGGGTCAATTGAAATGCTTCATGTTCGCTGGCTGGTGGATATTCCATAATAGCAGTCATGATATCGGGTACATCACGACCATCTTTCCAATAACACAATTGACCGGATGAAAAAATCTTTTTCGGACCTTTTGCTCCTGTAATGAGGTGGGTGCCGGATATCAGGTGAACAAATAAATCTCCTGCCACACCGGTACCAAATTCGCGGTAGTTGCGCCACCAGAAAAACTTTTTAGGATCATAAGGCACTTTCTTTGTAAAAGCTATATAACGGTCCCAGTCCACTGTAGCCGGAGAAGCATCGGTAGGCATCGTATATTCCCATGCTCCCAGCGCGCTTTGCCTGTCGTATACGGCATTTACCATATTCAATTTTCCTATCGTGCCTGATTGATAGAGCTCTTTTGCTTTTTCGTAAACGATACTGCTCACCCGCTGGCTGCCCACCTGTAAAATGTGCCCGCTCTTTTTTTGAGCTGCGATCAAGGGAAGTCCTTCACTGATTTTGTGAACCATTGGTTTTTCGCCGTACACTGCTTTTCCGTGTTGCAGGGCATCCTGGGCTATTCGGGCGTGCCAGCAATCGCTGGTGGCAATAATAACGGCATCGATATCTTTTCTTTGGATCAACTCGCGGTAATCCCTGGTGGTTGCCAGCTGTTGTCCATAAACTTCTTTTGCGTGTTGTAACCTTCCTGTATATAAATCACATGCTGCCACCAGTTCTACACCCGGAACTTTCAGGGCCGTACTGACGTCATTGAATCCCATGATGCCCATTCCAATCACGCCTATTCTGATTTTATCATTGGCTGTAACCTTTTTATCATACTCGATGATACGCTGTTCTGCTTTTTCATTGGCTAAGCGGGTAAGTGGACCGGCAGCCAGTAATAAACCTGAGCTGCCTAGTTGCCTGAGAAAATTTCTGCGGGATGATCTATTTTGCGACATATAGCAAGGTAATAGGTGAATAATTATGCTTCTACAATATATAAATACTTTTAAAAATAGCTCCTGATGGTGATTTTAATAAAATCAATTCATAGGAATTAATCATGATAGTACACTACTCATTTTATTTTCATTTTTTTTAAATTGTTGTAGCTGGTGGTGATACTACCATAAGGATCCGCTGGATTATCGTGTTCCACAAAAAAATGCTTCATACCTGATTCTTTAGCATGATCAAAAATCCGGTTAAAATTCACGATGCCTGTACCTACAGGTAGTGGTCCTTTAAAATCTTTATCAATATCCTTTACATGCCATAAATGAAAACGTCCCGGGTTTTTTTTAAATAAAGTAACAGGGTCTACCCCTGCCTTGGTTACCCAGCAAAGATCCAATTCCATTTTGATGGAAGGATCAGTTTCTGATAGTAAAAGGTCATAAGGTATTTTTCCTTCTACTGCTTTGAATTCACGGTCGTGATTATGATAGGCAATGGTAACTCCTGTTTTTTTAGCGGCTTCAGCTGCTTTATTAAGCGTTTCAATAGATTGTTTGATTTCATCCAGGGTTTCAATAGGAGTGCTGGCGCAGACCAGATACTCTAACCCTCCCTCGGCCGCATCATCAACCAATTGCTGCATATTTTCACGGAGGTTGGGCCTTGGTGCAAAAACAATTGGTTTGCCATTGGCATCCATAGGAGGGTTGGCATTCGGGCGCATCTTAAAAGGCGCACCACCCACGTGATGTGATTTCCATGACATGCCATGGTCTTTAATCATAGCAGCAAATTCTTTCGGACGAACTCCATAATAACCGCTCTTCCTTCCAAATGCAGATTCAATTTCCTGGTAACCAATAGCCGCTACTTTTTTAAGGGTTCCCGGAAGATCATTTTCTATAATACTTGATAAAGTATAAAGCTGTAAGCCTATGGGATGAAGTTTTTTAGGTAAGCCTTCAAAACCGCGAGCTTGAGGAAGTAGTAAACTTCCCAGGGCAAAAGTTCCGGAATTTTTTAAAAAATCTCTTCTGTTGTGCATAATAAATAGGTTTGTGGGTGCCTTAATGTCACACCTGAAAGGTTATTTTTTACAATCTTACAGAAATATACTTTTTATTTCGTTATTCACTGAATGTTTCAGCTGGGTGATGCAATGCATGGAGAATACCTAGGGGGCAGGTATTCAACTATAAAACCACTCTTGTACCTGTTGATGCTGAACGTTTGGCTGCGTCTAAAATTTTCATCACGATCATATTGTATTTTAACGACGAGCGGTCATCAGTTCCCATTAGTGAATGATGTAAAACAGCTGACAAATAATTGATCGCAGTATTGGAAGGAGCTTCCAGGGGACTGGATTTGATTACTCCTTTGATGTTTTCACGAAGGCGGCTCACAATATTTTCATTGTCGAGTGCATGCAGGTAACCCCTTTCTCCAAATACTTCCAGGTCTTTGATGGAAAATGGCCAGTTCCATGAAGCTTCAATGAGACCAGTGGCAGATGGGTATTCTACAATGATAGTAGCATCATCATCCACTTTAGGATACACACTTGGCTTGTAATGCCTGACAATCGCAGTTACCGCAACCGGTTGCTGTCCCTGCATGAGCCAGGTCATAAGGTCGGCACCATAACATCCAAAATCCATCACCGCACCTCCGCCATTTAGAACCGGGTCTGTCAGCCAGCTTAAAAATTCCGGGCTGCACCCTATTTCCTTTGGACCCTGGTGACCATCGTGAACCACCATTTTTTTTATTTTTCCAATACTGTCCATACCTACAGTATTATACACATCCTGATAGGAAGGATACCAGGTGGTTTCAAAATTTGTAAATACCTGAATGTGATATTGCTTGGCCAACAATTCAATTTGTTGGGCCTGTTGCAAGGTAGCCGCAAGGGGCTTTTCAACCATGACATTAATCCCCAGAGGAGCACAGATTTCAACCACATCCAGATGCTTACCCACCGCATTATAGGCCAGTACAGCATCCGGTTTTTTATCTGTCAAAATTTTTTTTAAATCATTAAAAAACAGGGAGTCAGGAAGGTGATAAAGCTTACTGTATTTTTCAACCAGCTGCTTACTGGATTCATAAATACCGACAATTTTTACCTGGCCTTTATTGAATTGATTTAATATGCCATGTACATGGTCATGACTGAGTCCCGCTACAACTACTCTTAAGGGCTGTTGTGCTTTGATGCACATCGCAAACAGGTGAATCAGGATCAGGAGATACAGTTTTTTGAAACGCAAAAAATTGAGGGGCACAAAACTATTATACATATACATATGGATTCGTTTATAAACTCGTTTCCCCAAAATTATGGGACGCACCATCATCCAGACTGTCCGGAGTTCTTGCACTCCAAAGCAGGTGTCATTCTTTACAGGTGGTGAAATGCGTTCCCTTCAGCCAGGGCACTTATGTAAATGTAAGGAGATGATTGCTGTTACAGACTTTCTCAATAGTTCACATGGTTCATCTACAAAAGTTGGAGGAAAAAAATTTCCAATGGTTTGCCTTATATTCAATTCATTGATATAGATCAAGGTAATTTCTTGCTCTACCGCAAGGGAAGGCCTTGCGATAGACCTTAGTTTCGTTGAATCAAAAATAGATGTCAGTGAAACAAACTATAGCGGTGATTGGGGCTTCAGGGAAAATGGGTGGCGCCATTTCCAGGGCACTGGCTAAAGGAAATTACCGTTTGCTGCTTTGTTCTGATGATCAGGAAGAAGTACAGGCTTTAATACACGAAATTAATAATTCCTGCTTAACAGCCGAGGTGGAAAGCCTGGAATGTTCGGTCAATGCCAGCTGGGAAGCCGACATTATCATTGCTGCAGTTCCCTATGACGCTGAAAAAAAAGTAGCCCAGAAAATAAAAGAAGTGGCGAACCAGAAAATAGTGATCAGTATTTCCAATCCGGTGAACGGATCTTTTGATGCTTTAGTTACTGCTCCAGAAACCAGTGCAGCAGAAGAATTGCAGATGCTGCTTCCGAACTCCAAGGTGGTGAAGGCATTCAATAATACATTTGCGGCTGACTTTTCCGAACTTCAAATTAATGGAAACCAGGTTGACGCCTTTATAGCCGGAAATGATGCAGATGCTGTAAAAACTGTTGAAGAGTTAGTAAAAATGGCAGGTTTCAACCCTATTGTAGCCGGGAATTTATCGGTGAGCAGAACATTGGAGCAAATGCAATTATTACTGATTCAACTGGGTATCCGGTATCAATATAAAGGACCAGCTGGTTGGAAAGTTTTACACAATTAATAACCAAATAATCAATCAAAAACAAATCAATGATGAAAAAATTACTAGTACCAATCGTAGCGTTCCTTTTTTCTGCTTCATGCATTTTTAGTCAGAAAACTTATACCCTGGACAAGTACCATTCAAGGGTAGGTTTTAGCGCCACACATTTCGGCATTTCGCATGTAGAAGGAAATTTCAAAACCATTGATGCCACTTTGCAAGCCAAAAAAGCAGATTTGTCTGATGCGCAGATCACCTTCACGGCCGATGTGAACTCCATCAATACAGATGTGGAATACAGGGATAATGATTTAAAAAGTGAAAAATATTTTGATGCGGCAAAATTTCCTACACTTTCCTTCACAAGTACTTCATTCAGGAAAGTCAACGGAAAAAAATATAAACTCACCGGCAATATGACCATGCATGGCGTTACAAAGGCCGTGGTGTTGGATGTACTATTCAATGGCACCGCCATTACCGCTATGAAAAAGCCAACAGCAGGATTTACCATTACAGGTAAGATCAACCGTACCGACTTTGGCGTGGGTGGTGCTCCACTTACCACCGGAATTGGCAATGAAATTGAATTAAGAGCCAACGTTGAATTTACTATCGGCAACTAACCGTTTAAGATAACATCATCAGCAGATTAATTAATATAATTCCAGGAAGCTGATTCTAATGGAACGATCACCTCACTTTAAAAATTAAAAAAAATGGCAACAACAAAATGGTCATTAGACCCCACTCACAGCGAAATTGGATTCAAGATCAAACATTTAATGATTTCCAATGTATCAGGCAACTTCAACAAATTTGCAGTTGAAGTGGAAACCAATGGAGATGATTTTTCGAATGCAAAAATAACTGCCAGTGTTGATGTGTCATCTATCAATACCAATAACGAGCAACGCGACCAACATCTGAAAAATGCCGATTTCTTTGATACTGAAAAGAGTTCCGCCATTACGTTCAAATCAACCCGCATTGAAAAAACGGATGATGAAAACTTTATGCTCTATGGTGATTTGACCATCAAGGATACCACCAAGCCCATAAAACTTTCCGTCGATTACAGCGGCACGGCTAAAGACCCCTGGGGTAATATTAAAGCTGGCTTTACCATCAATGGCAAGATTAACAGGAAAGACTTTGGTATCAGTTATAATGCTGTTTTGGAAACCGGTGGCGTTATGCTGGGAGAAGAAGTGAAAATAGTAGGCGAAATCCAATTGGTGAAACAGGTAGAATTGCAACCCGCTTAAAACAATTGATGTAAAACCTATGCTATAATTAAATCTAAGGAATGGAAAATGAAAATCGTCCTGTTTGGTTCATTACTGGGTGTTCCACTGGATTTGGAAGAGAACTGGCCAAATTAATCCTTGGCAGAGGATGGCGGGCTGTGATCACAGCGCGGAATGTAGAAAAGATAAAAGACCTGGCGGAAGGATTTGAAGATAATGCATTGGTACTATCACTGGATGTAACCAATAAAAAACAAGTAGCATCAGCAATTTTTAAGGCTCAGGAAACTTTTGGAAGGAAAGACGTGCTGGTCAACAACGCCGGGTACGGCTATTTTACCAGCATTGAAGAAGGTGAAGAGGAAAAGATCAGGGCGCAGTTCGAAACAAATTTTTATGGTGTGGTGAATACGATTCAGGCTGTATTACCTCATATGCGCCAACAAAGGAGCGGACACATTATCAATTTTTCTTCCATTGGCGGCCTGGTTGGATTTACTGCAACTGGTTTTTACCACGCTACAAAATTTGCGTTGGAAGGATTGTCTGAAGCTTTATCTAAAGAAGTGGAACCACTTGGCATCAAAGTTTTGTTGGTGGAACCTGGTCCTTTCCGTACAGACTGGGCCGGACGCTCTACTTCTCGAACTCCCGTGCAAATCAGTGATTATAAAGACACCGTGGGTGCGCGAATGGCTATTAGTCAGGAGGGAAGTGGAAAGCAGGTGGGTGATCCGGTGAGGGGATGCGAAGCCATTATAGAAGCCGTGGCTTCCAACACACCTCACCTCCGTTTGTTGTTGGGAAAGATGGCTTACCATACGGCCCTTGAAAAAGCTGATGCGTTGAAAAATAATTTTACATCCTGGAAAGCATTGACGCTTAGCGCTGACTTTCCGGAATCCAGGTCATAATACGAACCTGATTTCTGTGACCTTTTAATAAAAGAATTGGAATACCGTTGAGGGATAGAGATGTAGGCATGGATTACAGGTGGGAACTTACAAGGTTTCCACCTTTGTATTTACCAATAGATCCTTTTACACAGTGATGAAAGTGTGCAAGGTATTACCATGTGATAAGATTGTTTGAAAGCAAGGAAAATGAAAAGAAGTATCCAGTCCGGTAAAATGCAAAAGGCTTTGTAGCTTGCATGATCATGATGGTGAAAGCTACTCACTCATGTAGCAGGGCGCAGCCCTTTGTTGGTCATGAGTTAGCACATATAAAATGATTATAGATTCCTACAACAGGGTTCACGATTATTTGCGTATTTCAGTTACAGATAACTGCAACCTGAGGTGCTTTTACTGCATGCCTGAAGAAGCATATCAAATGACTCCATCTTCCCACCTGATGCAGCCATCAGAAATAGAAACGCTTGCTGCTTTATTCATAAGAGAAGGGGTGAAAAAGATAAGGCTTACAGGGGGTGAGCCCCTCATAAGAAAAGATGCTCCAAAAATCCTTGCTTCTCTAAGCCAACTGCCAATTGAACTGGTGATCACTACTAATGGCACAAGGGTGCATGAATTGATTGATGAATTGAAAGCATCTTCTATTCATACAGTCAATATTAGTTTGGATACTTTGCAGCCGGACAAGTTTATACTGCTCACCCGACGGGATTTATTTCACCTGGTGCGCAGTAATATTGAATTACTGCTCTACCATAATTTCCGCGTAAAAATAAATGTGGTGGTGATGAAGGGAGTCAATGAAAATGAAATCAATGACTTCATTGCATGGACGAAGTACATACCTGTTCAGATAAGATTTATAGAATTTATGCCCTTTAGTGGCAACCGCTGGTCAAGTAATCAAGTTGTTTCATTACCTGATATCTTATCGGTGATTCGTGAAAAATATTCATTTCTTGAAGTGGAAGGTGAATTGAATGATACCGCAAAAAGGTTTATCATTCCAGGTCACGAAGGATCATTTGCCGTGATCAGTACCATGAGTGCACCTTTTTGTGCCACCTGCAACCGCATGCGACTGACAG
>JANLYU010000016.1:0-4675 GCA_031365785.1 Flavisolibacter sp.
ATATTTTTAAATGGCTCAATATATTTTGGTTGCGGAGCAAAATTATATCCCAAAGCGCCGCGGTGCCTGGTTACTTCATTGTTTTCAATTAAAGGGTTGTGCGATTTTGTACTGATGTAGGAATAACTTACATCCAAATTAGAAATGTCATAGATCTTCGGTTTTTTTGTTCCAGTTCTATTCTTGCGAACATTTGTAAAATTGATTGTTTTGGTGCTGGTAAAATCAACCGCAGCATTTTTTATTGAATCTCTCTGGGCGCCAGTTTTAGCAGCCCGTATTTTATCTTTCAATTTTATATCCATGTCGAATGGATCATACTCGGGTGTACTTACAGTTTGATTATAACTTGCAAAAACTGGTATTGAAATAGCAGCGTTTTTTGGCAGCAGCTTTCCTAATTCAAGATTAGCGCCTACATCAAACTGCATAAAATTATCCCTGAAGCGTTCGTTTACTCTTTGCTCCAGTGTACCGAAGCCTGTACTGTGTGTAGTGATTGATCCGCTGACAGTACCCAGATCTGCCAGTATCATATCCACTCTTGCCATTGCTGCATAACCGCCTTTTTCATTGATGGAAGTAAGCCTTAATTCATTCACCCAGATCTCACCGCAGGCGCTTGGATTTTTTTCATTTTCCACGCCAATTAAAACCCCCCTTATTTCTCCAAGATTGGGATCACCCATAATAGAATAGGTTTGCCCATTAGGCTGTAGCTTATCATACAATTTTGTAGGATCATATCCAATACCATTTCGTTCCGCTTTCAGTTTGGTTAATGTCTGCAGTTCAAGATCGAGGCTGTTCAAAGCGTTCCACAATGAATCATTATAAGCATCGGTATCAGGATTTAATGAAGATGCTGTAAGTGGCGTCATGTACAGTGGAATTCTTACTTCATAATAATTATTAGCGAAGTCAGTTCCGATTCTTACTACTGCATTCAGGTCTCTATCTCTTATGCTGTTTGGTGTTTTAGCAATATTTTCTGCATGGATGTACATAGACAATTTACCAAACTGCCTTAAGTCCCTGTTGGCAAATGTTTGCTGTACGCCTCTTGCGTCGCCCTGGCCCAAATTGCAAAAACTCAAAGACATACTTTGTTCATTCTGCAACAGGTTCACACCATTATTACTTTGCACCTGCTGCCGTTCTATATCTTTTGGAGTACGGTATGGCAATGGAGAACGTTTATCATTTTCTTCAATGTTTACCCCGTTCACATTAAAATTTACATCTGTAATCAACGGATTGTATCTTCCGGTTGAATCGATCTGGAATGGGAATTTGCGCCAGATGTTTCTTGTCAATTCCAGTTTACCAAAACGCATTACCACACTGTCATCAAAGTCAGTTAAAAACATCCTGATAAAACGGATGGATTTAAAGTCAGGAATATTACCTACTCTTTTATTAAACGACCCAATAGGCACCCTAAACTGGTACCAAATTTCTGTACGGCTGGTACCATTGGGTAACCCATTAATAGGCACTTCTTTTCGGTCAACAATATAATTGGTTCCTATCTGCATCTGCTGGCTGGAAGGGTTCTCAACATTTACAATATATTGGAAATACTCTTCTGTTTCATTCATAGTATTATCCCTGTTCACATCTTCTCCATCCGGGTACAGCGTGGCGGCAGAAGAAAACTCAGAGCCATCATTAATTTGGGTATTTCCCTGCGGATTATTAAAATTTTTATAGCGCTTTAATACTCCGTCATTGCTGGTAAAGGCCGGATTGCGGTACCAAACATAATCATCCTGTGCAGGATCATTACGAACCTGCTGCAATGCATTGGAATTTAAAATGCCGGTAAGTGAATTGAGGTAAGGTGAAAACTTTACCCTTTCTGAATCATCATCCAGACCATCAAAACCTACATCCTGGTATGGGCGCTCAGCAGGATCATTACTGAATGCATTGGTAACCTGTATTGGATTCAAAGGCACTCTTCCCCAAACAGAGGTATCCGTTGGCTGACGCTGCGTAGGTGTAGGTAATCCGTTTTCGTAAAAACGTTTCCCATCTTTCAGCACATCTTCGGAAATAGTACCGAGGTTAAAATAAAGCTTACCGCCTGCAGCAGCAGGATTTTTTACAAATGGATCCTGCACCCAAAATTCAATAAACTCTATATTGGCTGTTTCAAAATCTGTCTGATCAATATTACGCATGATGCCACCCCATTTCAGTTGTGGATTTTTCAAATGATTATTACCGTCTATTCCGGCAATAGTATTCTCATAATTATAGGGACCTTTTTCTGAAGGATAAAATGCAAGGTCAAAAGTGGTCAATTGATTTTGTCCAAAATCAGTTGTTCTTTGTGGAAATATTTCACTTTGCTTTACCAGCCTGGTACGTGGGTCACTCAATTCTTCCCTGTTATCACCAAGGGGATTATTGGTTCCTTTAAATTGCTGTAAGGCTGGTTCAATTTGGTACCATGCCAGTTTCGCCCTCTTCTTTCCATAATTCAATGTAGCCTCAGATGCTTCCGGAAAAAGTTCCTGGTCAGTAAAACCATCGGTAGCTCCTTTGGGTGTAGATGCCAATGTCCAGCTAATGGCAGGAAAACGAAGATCAAGACCTGAGCGGCTTCCCTCAAAGTCATCAATATATACAGTACCAGCACCACCCTTGCCAATCTGTGGCGCATGACCCGGTTGCAGCATCGCTCCTTCTGCATATATATTGATGGAAGATGGCGCCGTGGTTGAAAAGAAAGGAAGCTTATCTAATAATTTGGTAAGCCTTGGTAATTCTTTTCTATAATTCACATCCAGGCCATACATCGTATTTTTAATGGGTTCTTCACCAAGGTTGTTCTTGGTGAAAAATGGTCTTTCCCCCAGCCTTGCAATGGTTCCACCAAAAGCCAGTTGTTCATTCAGTTTGTTTTTTGCCAGATAATCCAACCGAAGGCCTAAATAATTTCTTTGTTGCAAACCAAAAGCCGCATTGTTTTCAAAATTCACCTGCACTGGAAGGCCGGCATTTAACACCGCCTGGTTGGTCACTTTAATGGTTCCAAGATCATAATTGATATCATAATCTGTTCCTTCAATTAATGTTTGTCCTCCGGCAGTTACGGTTACACTTCCTCTTGGAATATTATAACCAATGCTGATATCCGATGAACCGGAAGTACGGGCAGAACCTTTTATTACAAACCGGTTGAGGTTAGGATATTGCTGTGCCACAGCTTTAATGGAATCATACAAGGCGTAATACAACGTATCTTTTGCATTCGCCGGTATCGTGTTATATATTTGTTTTGCAAGATCTCGACCAAATGGTTCCAGCACAGGGAACACAATCCGGCTGTACTGAGATATAACAGTGTAGCCTTCTACGTAATCAAATACACCATCGGGTTGCGGATCAAGCTGGTTATTTAACCGGTCCAGATTAACCAGGGAGATGATTGGAGCTCCCTGGTTTTTATCACCGAATGGAACATATCTTTTCCAACCCTGTCCAGGTTCCTGGTACAGCAAGTTTAATTTAAAATCTGTAGGAGTAAGGGAACCATAACCCACAGAGTAAACGTTCTTCATCATCAAACCCCAGATAGGTAACCTGGTACGCTGTGAAGTAGCTTTTAATAATTTCAGGAACAATACTTTTTGAGTAGCTACCAAACTATCGGGAGGAAGATCCTGGGAAAATTCACCCACCTGGTAAGTTCTTCCGTTATAAGAATATTGATACGCTACACCGAGTACTTCATCCGGTTGCAGCGGCTGACTCAATGAAATATATCCAGCCTGGCGGTTAAAATAATATTGAGTGGAATCTAATTTCCTTGCGAAGGTTTTTTCAAAATCCTGCACCGGAGCAAGACCCAGGTTTTGGAGGTTGCTTACCACTAAAGAAGGATTTCTGTTGTTGCCATTGTTGATGATCCTGCTGTATAAATCATTGATGTCATTGGAAGGAACACCAGAATAAGTTGACAATGGATTAATGATATCAGAGCGGAAAGGATTTTTTTCAGCCAAATCCATTAATCCTACTATGTCTCTTGTATTGGTGGTGCTTCCGTTCCGGTTGGTAACCCAAACCTCTAGCCTTAAAATTTGAACAGACGAAGTAACAGCCGGTATCCGCTCCAGTACTTTGTTATAATTTTCCCTGAAATATTGACCTAATAAAAAGTGACGGTTCTCTTCATATTCATCCGCTTTAAATTCAAACACCTGCGCCGCTGCACCGCCCTGCAAATTTACAGTTTGGCGTTGTGATTTTTGAATGGCCAGTACACTGGTAATATTTAATTTACCAAACTGCAATTGCGTTTTTAAACCAAACAACTGCTGTGATCCGGGAATAAATTGACTTCTGGAAGTAAATTGTACCACACCGGCTTCCACCCGTTTTATGATCTCATCATCCACACCGGTATAATCTAATTTTAATTGATTCTCCTGTCCAAAGTTGGCAAGGGTATTATAGTTAATAGGGAATTTTAATTTATCGCCAATATTGGCGTTCACATTTACCTGAGCATTCATATTGAAATCAAAACCACCGCTTTTTCTTGCTCTTTCAGGCAAAGTAGGGTTCTTGGTATTTTGTCCCTGGTAGCCAGCCATGATATCTACATTACCCTGCGGAGCAATTTCAATTTTTCCATTTCCAAATAAGCGGTTGAATAAAT
>JANLYU010000044.1:0-2620 GCA_031365785.1 Flavisolibacter sp.
GCCTTCTGGTCTTTTCCCTGATCAAACATCAAAAAATAATATCGTAATCCAAGCAGATTTCACGCTGACCTTTCAATGTTATAAACAGGCCTTGCTGATGCAGGAAAATGGACTGTTCATTGGAGAGGTACTGGTCCTCGATATTCGTCTTCATCCTGATTTTTCAATTTTACAAAAGATCAGTCGTTTTTATGTATCCCCCTTCCTGGTCAGGAAAATTTTCAAACCGCGCCATCGATTTGCACACAAGGGTCAGTTTGGACATAGCCTTCTCATGGTAGGTAGCTATGGAAAAATGGGCGCCGCCGTTTTGGCAGCGAAAGCCTGCATTCATAGCGGTATTGGTTTGCTCACCTGCTATCTTCCTTCCTGCGGATATCTGGTGATGCAACTGGCCGTGCCTGAAGCCATGGTGATCACTGACCAACATGAAAATAATATTTCACAGTTACCTGAAGAATTAGATAAATATAATGTGGTGGGTGTAGGTCCAGGTCTTGGTACCTCTCCTGAAACACAACATACCATTTCCTTTATTATCCGCAGAGGTACAAAACCTTTGGTAATTGATGCCGACGCCATCAATTGTTTGGCGCAACAAAAGGAATTATTGAAACACCTTCCAAAACTGTCCCTGCTCACCCCCCATCCAAAAGAGTTTGATCGTTTGTTTGGATTGCACGAAAATGACTTTGAAAGGATGGAGACGGCAGAAAAAAAAGCAAAAGAATTGCAGGTAATTATTATTCTGAAGAGTCATCACACGCTTATTGCCACTCCTGGAGGACAGTCTTATTTTAATAGTACAGGAAATGCAGGGATGGCAAAAGGAGGCAGTGGTGATGTACTGACCGGTATCATTACCGCTCTCGCAGCACAGTATGAACCGTTTGAGGCAGCAGTTCTTGGTGTTTATCTGCATGGAGCCTCTGGTAACCTGGCCGCCAGGGTGATAAGCTTCGAATCGATGACGGCCACAGACCTGGTGAACCATATTTCGGGAGCTTTTCAGGAGCTATACCCTTCAGCCCCTTGATTATGCTGTTGAAATTATGAAAATTGAAAAACAGAAATTATCTTGTAACCGCTTATCGAATTTTAAATCCAGGCTGATTATTTGAAAAATGATCAGTTAAATCCAGACTTATGAAAAATCAAATGCCAGGGGCTCCAATGAGGGCATCCTATTTTAGTAACTTCTCTTTCCGTTCAATTCAGGCTTTTATTTTTATTGTTTCATTGGTGGTATTCAGCTCCTGTAAAAAAGAAGTGATCATGCCTCCCGCGGATGCACATCTTCCAACATTAGTAGCCACCGATCCGGGTTATAATGAAACCGGTGTGGAATGGCAAAAAACAATCAAAGCAACTTTTGACCAGACGCTGGATCCCAACAAATTCATAGTAAACTTCACCATGCAAAAGGATACTTCTATCATCCAGGGGGCGGTGAGCATTTCAGGAAATTCAGTTGTATTTACACCTGATGCGGACTTAGAACCTGAAAGCCAATACATCATTGCTATTGACATTACCGATAACCTGCCGGGTGCACGTGCTATGGAAAAACACTTTATATCAGTTTTTTATACACGGCCTTAATCGGCTTGCTGACAATAATTTTTTGATACCTTCACACGAAATGATTTCCTAAGTGAAATCATTTTTTGCTATAAGCTTTTGTAAAAGGATAATACATCGCACCGAAACCCAATTGATGGCAGGCCGTATAAAACAAGAGGTCTTTTAAATAATATTTAAATGGTTTTTTAGGTTCACCTAATTTTATAACAATAGCTGATATCCAGGCAGCTCTGTTGATAAAGTTATTGAAGTGGTATTGGTCTGTTACCATTACCAGCACTGAAGTGGATAGTGGGAACTTGGCACCATTGGAAGCCTTCCCGCCTTCATATTTATTCCGCCAGCTGATAGCAGGATTGAACCATTTGCCATTGGCCCGGGGAAACTGATTATGGAACATTTTCCAGTGAAAAGTTAGGGTTTCATTGAATCCTTTACTCGCACCTGCTAAAACAATCAGGCCTCCTGTCAACAACTTATTATTATTCAACTTCCAAACTGTTGGCGTTTTATAGCCAGGCTTAGACATTTGACCATGAGCCAAAGAGGTAAAAAGCAGAAATCCAAAAAGCATTTTCATATACAGATTATTAATAGTATCACCGCAACACAGGAGTTGCATAAGATAAAAGGAATGCTCTTCAGAAATTTGGATTGAATGGGAAGGAGGAGGATGGATCAGTAACAATACCTAGTACACTTCTAAAGTAAATACTGATAGTTTGATTTGCAAGCTCCTGAACTTTTATATTTTCCGGAACCTGATTTTGACCTTTTCTAAAGACCCTCAACTTCCCGTTACCGATGGTCTAAAATGTCACCCCAACCCCTATCTTTGCCGTCCACTTAAAAATCAACTTAAGACTGCAATATGAATGCTTTTGATTCTTACGTTTATCTCGTTCCCGCAATGGGTTTGATTGGTTTATTGTATACTTTTTGGAAGTATGCATGGGTAAGCAGGCAGGATGCCGGTACCGACCGGATGAAAGAAATCAGTACCTATATTTCAGAAGGGGCAATGGCTTTTTTAAGA
>JANLYU010000057.1:0-8852 GCA_031365785.1 Flavisolibacter sp.
ACCGCCGCCGCCAAAGCCACCACCTCCTCCTCTTCCCAGGAGGCCTCCTAAAATCATAGGTCCCAGCCAACTACTTCCTCTGCGTGACATATAGCCACCACCACGGTTACCACCTCCACCCATTCCCATAAAAATAAAAAGTATTACCAACGCAATGATAATTTTAGTAAGGCCAAACCCTTTACCAGGATTCTTTACGTCTTTAGAGTAACCAGGAGGCGCTTTATATTCACCGGCTGTGGCCTTGATCAATGCATCAATGGTTTGATCAAAACCTTCATAATAATTACCTGACTTGAGACCGGGTATCAGCGCTGTTTCCAGGATGGTATTGGCAGTCATGTCCGGCACCGCGCCTTCCAGGCCATAACCGGTTGCAATGAAAGCATCCCTGTTTCCCGACCCACCACCCGTTGACACCAGGATGACTATTCCATTGTTGAATTCCTTCCCGCCAACGCCCCACTTTCTTCCTAATGCTACCGAATAATCGACAGCTGAATAACCATGCAAATCATCTACAATGGCAATTAGGATCTGACTGGAAGTACTCTTATCAAAAGCTACCAGTTTATCTTCCAATTGGGTTATTTGCGATTCCGAAAGCAGGTGTTGTTCCGAAAGGTCGTTCACCAGCCTGGGAGGACTGGGTGGATTGGGTATATATTTTTCCACCTGACCCCAGGTTACCAGAGAAAACAATAAACCGGTAATGAGCGCTAATTTCTTCATTGCTATCTGCCAAAGATCAATTCATCGGGCAGTTCGTTTTTATCAGTTTCTTTATTGTATGGGAAGTTGTGGGCAAGTGCTTCTCCAAGGTTTCTAATGCCCTGACAGATGCCATCAGCCAGTTTTTTTTGTTGGAACTGAAGGAGCATCTTATTGACCAGTTCCTCCCAGTAGGTGGAACTCACCTTTTCATGTATGCCTTCGTCGCCCACCACTGCCGCCTGCTTGTCTTTGACTGCCACATAGATTAAAGTAGCATTTCGCAATTCTGTTTCATGCATTTTGAGGCTGAGGAAAATTTCATTCGCGCGGTCAAGGGCATCCATAAACTTGCACCTGGATTCTATGAAGAGCCGAACTTCACCACTAGTGCGTTGTTCGGCGTTTTGAATCGCTTGGACTAATTGATTCTTTTCTTCTTCGGTGAAGAATTCCTTTTTCTTTTTCCAGAAAAATAATTTCACTGCTATTTTTTTGTTGAGTCGAAATTAACTGAAGGCTTTTGCTGGTCGCCAAAATCTACCTTCGGTGCATTTTGAGCTCCCTGGTCAGCCGTGAATCCAGAACGTGGATGAAATCCCATAATAGCTGCAAAAATATTGGTAGGGAACCTTCTCACCCGTACATTATATTCCTGTACGGCGCCATTGAAATCCCTTCTTGAAGTAGCAATACGATTTTCTGTTCCTGCCAGTTCCGCCTGCAATCCCCTGAACGCATCATTCGCACGAAGATTGGGATATTGCTCAACCGTCACCAGCAACCTGCTCAAAGCACCTGACAACTGACCCTGCGCCTGCTGAAACTTTTCAATATTATCATTGGTCAGGTTTTCCGGATTGATCTGCATGGAGGTAGCCCTAGCGCGTGCGTTGATCACGTCATTCAGTGTTCCGCGTTCAAAATTGGCTTCCCCCTTTACTGTATTGACCAGGTTGGGAATCAGGTCAGCTCTTCTCTGGTATTGTGTCTGAACGTCATTCCAGACCTTCTTCACATTTTCATCCTGGCTCACCAGGCCATTGTAACCACCACAACCCCAGAAAATAATAATAACCAAAATACCTAGAACAACTAAAAGAACAGGACTTATTCGTCTCATTGTTTTGATTTTAAAATTAAATGTACTTGAAAGTAACGGTAGCGTATCATCAAATTACACACCAGATTGCTGAGGATGCTATTATGGCGGAAGTAACTTTAATAATCAATGGGAGGCAACCATTACCCCACCACCCGGCAGAAGTTCACCACAGACGATTTACGATGCTATTTCATTGCTGCAATTCCAGGCAGATCTTTCCCTTCAAAATATTCTAACAGGGCTCCCCCTCCGGTTGAAACGTAACTTACCTGATCAGCGAAACCGAACTGGTTCACTGCTGCCACACTGTCGCCACCTCCCACCAATGAAAAGGCGCCATCCGCAGTGGCGCTAGCAACTGCCTGCGCAACAGCTTTTGTTCCATGTTGAAATTTCTCCATTTCAAAAACACCCATAGGTCCGTTCCAGAGGATGGACTTTGAATGATGGATCACTTTTGTAAAAACATCACACGCGAGCGAACCAATATCAAGTCCCATCCATCCATCCGGAATGGTGTTGCTTAGTGCAGAAGAAACGTTGGCATCCTGCGCAAATTTATCAGCGATGATCGAATCGGATGGCAGGTGAATGCACACGCCTTTGGCTGCTGCTTTTTTCATCAGGTCAGTAGCCGTTTGTAAGCGATCCTCTTCTACCAGGGATTTTCCTATATGTCCTCCCATGGCTTTATAAAAAGTATAAGCCATGCCACCCCCAATTATAATATCGGTAGCAATGTTGAGCAGATTTTCTATAATGAGGATTTTATCTGAAACCTTGGCGCCTCCAATAATGGCACAAAATGGTTTTTCAGCACGGTGCAATACTTTTTCAGCGTTGCTGACCTCTGCTTCCATCAAGAGGCCAAACATTTTATTGGTTGATGGAAAAAATTTTGCAATCACCGCTGTGGAAGCATGTGCCCTGTGGGCTGAACCAAAGGCGTCATTAACATATACATTTCCCAATGAGGCAAGTTGCTGGGCAAACGCCTCATCACCTTTTTCTTCCTGTTTGTAGAAACGAAGGTTTTCAAGCAGCAATACTTGTCCCGGTTGCAGGGCAGCAGCTTTCTCTACAGCTTCCTTTCCAATACAATCATTGGCGAACTGCACCTCAGTTCCCAGCAGCTGTGCCAGGTGCTCCCTGAGGTGCTCCAAAGAAAATTTTTGATCCGGTCCATCTTTAGGGCGTCCGAAGTGAGACATCAAAATCACACTACCACCATTACCTAAAATCTTTTTGATAGTGGGGAGCGTTGCCTTCATCCTTGAATCATCAGTAATGTGAAAGCTGTTGTCCAGTGGTACATTAAAATCTACCCGGATCAATGCTTTTTTGTCCTTGAATTGATAATCACTGAACCTGTTCATGCGGAGCGTTTAGGTAATGCGCAAAGTTAAATACAATGACAAACTTCAAACTGGTAAGATCAGCTTCGAAGCGAATCCATTCCTACCTCCACTGATGAATTCTTCCTTTTTCTATGCAATGTCTTCGTTTCATTCAGCAAGAAAAATCACCTGTAGTTCTTTAAAAAATTATTTATTAATCATCCGAGCAAAATAATCCACGGTTCTGACCAACTGTGAAACATAGCTCATCTCATTATCATACCAGCTTACTGTTTTTACCATTTGCTGGTCACCCACGGTAAGGACACGTGTTTGTGTAGCATCAAAAAGAGATCCGAAGTGAATGCCGATGATATCAGAGCTTACGATTTCATCTTCTGTATACCCGAAACTCTCATTGGAGGCCGCCTTCATCACCGCGTTCACTTCTTCTACAGTTACTTTCTTTTCCAAAAGAGTAGTGAGTTCGGTTAAGGAACCTGTAATGACAGGTACTCTTTGTGCACTGCCATCCAGTTTGCCTTTCAATTCAGGTAGAACCAGTCCGATTGCCTTCGCGGCTCCAGTGGTATTGGGTACAATGTTCTGTGCCGCAGCTCGTGCGCGCCTGAGGTCTCCTTTAGGATGAGGTGCATCGAGTGTATTCTGATCATTGGTATAAGCATGGATGGTTGTCATCAGACCCATTTTGATCTTAAATGTATCATTCAGCACTTTTGCCATTGGCGCCAGGCAATTGGTGGTACAGGAAGCACAGCTGATCACCGTTTCGGAACCATCCAGTATACCGTGGTTAACATTGAACACTACTGTTTTCATTTCGCCGGTAGCAGGTGCGGAGATCACCACCCTCTTAGCTCCGGCCTTCAGGTGTCCTTCGGCCTTGGCCTTATCGGTAAAAAAACCAGTGCTTTCAATTACCACATCCACCTGATGCTGACCCCATGGAATCAGTGCGGGATCTTTTTGAGCATATATTTTTATTTCATTGCCATTTACAAGAATGGCGTTTTCTGTTGAAGTAACAGTTTCATTGAACCTGCCCTGGGCAGAATCATATTTCAGCAAATGGGCCAGCACCGCAGGACTTGTTAAGTCATTGATGGCTACTACGTCGATGCCTTCCATGTTGTGTATCTGACGAAAAACAAGACGTCCAATTCTTCCAAAACCATTGATGGCTACTTTTACAGTACTCATAGTCCAATATTTTATTTTTTAAAATGCCGTGCGAAGGTACAATAATGAAAGAAACATTGTGCTTGCAGGCTGGATAAGAAGCAGATGGGCAAATCAGGAAACACAAATGTTAATCCATGCGCCGATTTCTTTCACATGGTCCATTGATAACTTCCATCTTTCCTTCCACTATTTTTTTATACAACGGGACATTCAATGCGTGTTCACTTTTCGCCACCACAATGGTAGCTACTGTATTTCCAATGATATTGGTAAGGGCCCTTCCTTCACTCATGAAGCGGTCAATACCTACCAGCAAGCCCAAACCTTCAATAGGAACTACCTTCATAGCGGTAAGCGTTGAGGTTAGTACCAGTAACCCACTTCCAGTAACTCCGGCCGCACCCTTACTGGTGATCATGAGAATGCCAATAATGGTGATTTGTTGCATGAGGGTGAGCGGGACATGGTAAACCTGAGCCAGAAAAATAAAAGCCATGCTGAGATAAATGGTGGTACCATCCAGGTTGAAACTATAGCCGGTTGGAATGACCAGACCTACCAGGCTTTTTTCACATCCCGCCTCTTCCATTTTTTGCATCAGGTTAGGTAAAGCCGCTTCGCTGCTACTGGCACCCAAAACAATCAACAATTCAGCCTTGATATATCCCAGCAGTTTCCAGAGGCTAAAACCATAAAGACGCAGTATGATGTTCAGTATGATAAAAATAAAAAGCAGGGATGTAAGGTAAAAGGTCAACATCAGCATACCCAGGGCCGTCAGACTGTCAAAGCCGAATGTGGCTACAGTGTAAGCCATCCCTCCAAATGCACCCAGAGGGCTTAACCTGATCACGATCCGAAGCATATTGAAAAGCACTTCATTAATGGTTGTGAAAGAATGGATCAGACCCTGACCGGTAGTACCCAGTTTTTTCAAACCAAAACTGAAGAGAATTCCAAAGAACAGTATGGGAATAATGTCGCCGTTGGCAAAAGCGCCAATGACATTGGAAGGTACAATGTGGGCAACGAACTGACGCCAGTCCAGTTCGGAAGCGCCCGAAACAAATTTTGTAATATCATCCCTGTGTACTTTGTTGGGGTCCACCCCTGCCCCGGGCCTTATCAGATTGGCAGTAATTAAACCAATGACCAGCGCTATGGTGGAGACCACTTCAAAATAAAGCAGTGCTTTACCACCAACGCGACCTACTTTTTTCAGGTTACCTGCACCGGCAATTCCCAGCACTATGGTAAAGAAAATCACCGGTGCGATGACCATTTTTATAAGATTGATAAAAACGTCGCTGATCAGTTTTGCATCCTTTTGAAAGGAAGGGAACTGCCATCCTACCCATATTCCCAGCAGGATACCGAAGATCACCTGAACATAAAGCGTCTTGAGATATTTCATGTTCACCAATATTAATGATTTTAAGAGAACACTTGATTTTCATCATTTTATCTGCAGTTCATTACATAAGTTTTATATGATAAAAAAAATCAAAATCACCATATTTCTGTTTCATAAATGCTATCTCATTTCCAGCACTACAACAGAAAATGGAGGCAGATTTAATTGAAGGCGACCGTCTTTCATAACAGTAGTAGTAAAAGGTACCGGCTTTATTTTTTCGGGGTCCTGAAAAGTATTATAATCCTGCAATTTTGCAGATGTAAGTATTCTGCCTTTTACAGATTTGAAGGATCCACCCTGTACAAGTAATGTTACATCCTGGTTTTTGTTGGCGTCTATATTGGTCAAAGTAATATGGATACATCCTACAGTATCTTTTGAAGCTGAAACGGAAACAGCCTGAAGGCTATCATCTCCCAGAGTGTACGAATTACTTTTGATCTTGATGGGAATCAGTAGGGCGTCCTGGTGTACGTTATACATTTCCATTACATAATAGGTGGGTGTTAACAACATTTTCTCTCCATCAGTAAGAATGACAGACTGCAATACATTGATCGTTTGTGCCAGGTTGGCCATTTTCACCCTGTCGCAATGATTATTAAAAATGTTTAGTGAAACACCGGCAACCATGGCATCACGCATGGTATTTTGCTGATAAAGAAATCCCGGATTGGTTCCCGGTTCCACATCGTACCATGCGCCCCATTCATCTACTACCAGGGCTATTTTTTTCAGCGGATCATATCGGTCCATGATGGCCGCATGCCTGGTGATGAAAGAATCAGTTCGGCAGGTTTCTTTCATCACCCTGAAATATTGTTCTTCCGTAAAATCAGTAGAAGAACCTTTGTGATCCCAGCTGATCAATGAATAATGGTGTAAAGCCAACCCTCCCAACATATTCGGCGGGATATTCTTCATCAGTATTTCTGTCCACTGATAATTATTATCCGACGCTCCTGAAGCTATACGCATGATACGTGTTTCATTGGACCATCCAGACATAAAAGTGGCATACTTACGGTATTGATCAGCATAATATTCCGGTCGCATATTTCCACCGCACCCCCATGCTTCATTTCCTACACACCAGAATTTTACATTCCACGGCTTGTCCCTTCCATTCTTCCTGCGCAGGTCGGACATAGGACTCTTTCCGCTGAAGTTTACATACTGCACCCAATCGATCACTTCCTGCACGGTTCCACTTCCAATATTTGTTGACAGGTAGGGTTCTGTTCCCAACAATTCACACATATTCAAAAATTCGTTGGTGCCAAAACTATTATCCTCAGTAACTCCTCCCCACCATGTGTTTACTATAGATGGTCTATTTTCTTTTCGTCCAACTCCATCCTTCCAATGATACGTATCCGCAAAGCAACCACCCGGCCAACGAAGGTTTGGTATTTTTAATTTTTTCAGTGCTGCTATGACATCATTGCGAATGCCACTTGTATTGGAAATCTTAAGGTTGTGATCTCCCACATAAAATCCGCCATAAATACACCGCCCCAGGTGCTCTGCAAAATGGCCATAGATATGTTTGCTGATGATTTGTTTGGCTGAATCAGGAAATAGAGCCAAAACGTTTTGGCCAATCGCATAGGAAATCATCATCAGGAAAATTAAAAATGAAGTGATTGCTTTTTTCATACTTATCATTTTTAAAATGTAGGGAAACAATAGTTTTCACTACTGCCTTGCGCTGACAATTCTTACGCACTACATTATTTGGAAGATGTTGACAGCAGGAAGATAATCTCAATAAGTGAGCTGCGGTGAGGCTGGCTGAATTCTATCCAGATTCAACTAATGGAATGGCTTGAGAAATTTCAGGTATCAGAAAAAGAAGGAATCAATGATCCAATGAAGAGGTCTATCAACCACAATTCATTTTTATTTTAATAAGTAAAGCTTACCAGGGAGATGCTTGCTTATCGATATGACTAAATATTTTGATCTTGATGTGGAATCTCATCAGGATTCATTTCCAGCTAATCTTAAAATATACTAGCCTGATGTGTTCACAAAACTATCATCTATCTACGGTTGATGATGCTATCTTTTCAAAAAGACTTTCGAATATAGGATGCTTTTATTATCCTCTACGGATAAAAAATAGGAGCCTCCAGAAAGGGAAAAGACGTTGACTTCTGTCTGGTTTCCTGAACTCAGGTCATACTCTTTTTTCAACAGCAGGTTACCCATCACATCTGTGATTTTGATCAGTACTTTACCCGCATTCAAACTGCTTCCAAATAAAATGTGCAACCATTTGTCAGCAGGATTGGGCATCAAGTGGATAGCCATGTTATCCAATTCATCCAATTGGGCGGATCTTGTATCTGAATACTGGAACCTGTCATCCTTGTCTATTTGTTTCAAACGGTAATGATACTTCACCCCTGATTGTACATTTTTATCCAACCACTTATACTTACTTCCTGTTGTACCCTTGCTATTGACGGAGGCCACTTTACTGAAACTGACATTTTCTTTATCCGAGCGCTCTATCTCAAACACTTTATTATTTTGTTCTTCCTCCGTAGTCCAGTTCAGTTCGATATAGTTTTTTTTGGGAAGGGCATCAAAAGCAGTAAGCTTTACCGGCAGGGGTACATTAACCGCACTGCTTACCGCAGCTGGCGAAAAGTCCGCCAGGTCCACGCCAAAATTGGGGTCAGTGCTTCCGTCAAAATCTTTAGGAGCAACTTCGAAAGTACCTACACCGGTTCCGGATAAGGTATTCCTGACCGACAATATTTCGACCCAGATATTGAGCGTCCAGTTAGCTGGAAAATTGAAAGGTGTGTTAGCGGCGGAAAAAGCCTGGAAATGATAGATACCCTTTGTTTGCCTGTTATCAGATTTAATGATGCGGTAAGCGGTGGTGAGGGTACTTTGCAAATCCACGTTATAGACCTTCAGCCATCTCAGGCCAAATACAATATCTGTTACAAAATTCACTGTACCCGGAGGTGTACCAGAAATCATCCTCAGTTCCACGCCAATGTTTCCAACCAATTTATTCACTGCCCTGATCTCATACACCTGTGCCTGCACAAATAGGGAG